>JAYVKY010000297.1:0-3136 GCA_043767965.1 Pseudobdellovibrionaceae bacterium | reverse complement strand
GAGCCACCACCTGAATAATTATCAGCGTAAAAACCGTTACTGATTGAATTGATTGGACCACCTGGGTAACACATGCCAGTTGTTGGATTAAAAGTGTCGCCAAAACGACAAGGTTGATTTGGTCCGATCGCTTGAGCTTGCGCATTCACAACGTTGTTATTGCTTTCGTTGTTTTTTCCACAGCTCGAGAAAACCAGTGTTGCTGCAGCTAAACTTAAAATAAGCTTTTTCATATGTGACTCCTATATATAAATAGGTATTTCAATATTTAGGCCAGCGCTGTCTAGAATATATTCGTTTTTAAGTGTTAGAATTCTGACAGCGGTGTAAACGGTGACAAATTTATGCTGCCTCAGAATGAGAATGTTACTGGCAATTTACTTGCAAGCTTGGACAGCTTTTTCAGTCACTTGATCTGCAGCTACAGATACTAAATTTTTTTGTTCATTTAGTATCTGACGTTCGGCAAGAAATAAATCTTTATGCATAAAAGCAGCATTGCGCAGTACAGATGTAAAGCCATCGGCTTCAGCGGAATGCACAGCATCAGTAACCGCTTGAAAGCAGACTTTTAATTCTGAATTTTCAATCGTACTTAATTTTACTTTTAAATCTGCATTAAGACTTTTGATTGTGCTTGAGGCCTCGAGCAGATCAGCCGCCGTCGCAATTTCTGAACCCAGCCTTGTTTTAGCAAGATCATTCGCTAGTATCATGGCATGATTACGACCCATATCGTTGGCCATGTCTGCAATGTCCTTAATGTCAGTGGCGCTCATTTCAGCAATAGATAATGAAGACATCATGCAGATTAAAGAACCTAAAATCATTTTTTTCATAAGAACTCCAATTTTTACGGTTTAATTTTTAATTTCCGTAGATTTATTTGCAAGTCATTGGCCACTTTAAAAAGTGTTTAAATTGGGTTTTGGGTAAAAATGATGTCTAGATGTTTTACAGTGTGACGAAGAGTGACTTTATTTAGAAAATTTATTTCGGAATTTTAAAAAATTTTTTATTTTCGTCTGGCAGTGAATGGGAATAGTTGCTGCGATGTGCGGGTCATTATTACTAATAACATAGCCGATTCATTCAAACTCTAAAATCACTTGATCGTATTCCAGGAATCACAGACAATAATGGAGTTAACTCCATTTAAATTTAATTGCAGGTATACAGTATGAATAACTCCCTCGATAACTCAAGCCAACAAGCAGACCCGCACTGGATAGAAATTTCAAAGCGCTTGGATTGGATGACTCCGTTCACCAAACTGCACGAGGTCAGTTTTCACAAACCTGTTACGATCAAATGGTATCTGGGTGGAAAATTAAATGTTTCTGTCAATTGTATTGATCGCCACCTGCCAAAGCGTGCAAATGATGTGGCATTTATTTTCGAGCCCGATTCGGTGAATGAGGAATCTCGGAAAATAACGTATCAAGAATTGCATTTGGCTGTTTGTAAAATGGCGAATGTTCTAAAAAAACATAATGTTAAAAAAGGGGACTCTGTCACAATTTATATGCCGATGATTCCCGAGGCCGCCTTCGCGATGCTGGCATGCGCGCGTATTGGTGCAATTCACTCGGTCGTGTTTGGTGGTTTTTCGCCTGAATCATTGGCTGGTCGAATTATTGATTGTAAGTCGAAATTTGTCATTACAGCCAATGAAGGTTTGCGCGCAGGTAAAACAGTTGCTTTAAAAACAAATGTTGATGAGGCCCTATTAAAAACCACCGATGTTCAAAATGTACTTGTCATTTCGCGGACAAAAAATACATGGCTTAAAAATTCGATCGATTTAATTTATGAAGATGAAATCAAATCTGTTTCAGATCAGTGCCCCGCAGAAGTCATGGATTCTGAAGATCCACTATTTATTTTGTACACTTCGGGTTCTACCGGTAAACCCAAAGGTGTATTGCATACTACGGCAGGGTATTTGGCCTACGTCAGCTGGACACATGAATATGTTTTTAATTATCAACGTGGACAAATTTATTGGTGCACGGCCGATGTTGGTTGGATTACAGGCCACAGTTATATTGTGTACGGGCCTTTATGTAACGGCGCGACCAGTTTAATTTTTGAAGGTGTTCCAAATTATCCAACGCCATCAAGGTTCTGGAATGTTATAGACAAACATCATGTTGAAATTTTTTATACGGCACCCACGGCCATTCGTGCTTTGATGCGTGAAGGTTTAGACTTTGTTAAAAATACATCACGAAAATCATTGAAGGTTTTAGGTAGTGTAGGCGAACCCATCAATCCTGAAGCCTGGCACTGGTACGCCGAAAACATCGGCGATAATAATTGTCCGGTGGTTGATACTTGGTGGCAAACAGAAACAGGTGGCATTTTAATTTCAGATACTGCAAAAAACAAATCTCCGTTAATGCAAAAACCCGGAAGCGCAAGTAAACCTTTACCCGGCATTTGTCCCGTTGTCTTAACAACTGAGGGCGAAATATTATCCAGCGAAGCTACGGGCGTTTTGGCCTTGGCCGCATCTTGGCCTGGTCAGACGCGCTCGATTTTCGGCGATCATAAGCGTTTTGAAGAAACTTATTTTTCAGCGTATAAGGGCTATTATTTTACCGGTGACGGTTGCAGGCGCGACAGTGATGGTGATTACTGGATCACTGGTCGTATCGATGATGTGCTGAATATATCAGGGCACAGAATTGGCACAGCCGAGATCGAATCAGCATTAATTTCACATTCAGCTGTGGCTGAAAGTGCGGTGGTCGGTTATCCTCACGACATTAAAGGGCATGGGATTTATGCTTTTGTAACTTTAAAAATTGGTATCACACCGACGGACGTACTGAAAAAAGAATTAATAAGTGTCGTCCGAAAAATGATCGGCCCGATTGCAACACCAGATAAAATTCAATGGGCCAATGCTTTGCCAAAAACTAGGTCTGGTAAAATCATGCGCAGAATTTTAAGAAAAATTACGGAAAATCAAATCGATAGTTTGGGTGATATATCAACCTTGGCCGATCCATCAGTTGTTGAAAGTTTAATTTTAAATAGGCAATAGATATAGACAGGCTTGCTCGGCTGGAGGCTACAGTGTAAATATTTATATGTATTTTAGGGTTCTGTGTATTTTGCTTTTCAAATC
>JAYVKY010000296.1:0-5671 GCA_043767965.1 Pseudobdellovibrionaceae bacterium | reverse complement strand
GCCAATCGCCCTGTTGAAAAATTAGCAAATTGATTCATGACTTTATTTAAAACGGATGAATTCATAATTGCATCCCGTTCGCCATACTAGAATCAGTTTGCTCAGCAAAAATAGCTTTCATTGAAAATATTTTGACAGGCACTTGCACGATTGCATCAGGAGGTTTTAAATCAATTGATAGAACAATAACATCTTTTAAAAAATCGACAGCTGCCAATTTTACGTTGAAATCATTAATCTCTTTTTCGGAATCTGCTTCGCCCTTAATTTCTATCTGAAGGCCGTCCACTTTTACCGTCGTCAACCATACACCTTGCGGAATAAGTTCTGTAATTTTTTTTAAAAGATTGACAGAAAGTATGCGCTCACGTTGGATTTTTTGTAAAAATTCGGTCTGCCTATTGAGGCGAATCCGATCTTTTTCATATTTTTCAATTTCAACCTTCAGGGCTTCCCTTTTTTGATTAAAAGCAATTAACTCGGAATACTGTGCTTGCAATGCATTTCGCTCGCCAGTCAGTTTGGGAATCAGGTACTGCTCGTAGCTAAATAGTGCGACAACACCTAAGGTAACGACCAATATTTTTTTAACAAAAATATTTTGAGCATTTTTTTGCTCGTCGATTTGCTGAAGAAATTCAGTGCTATTTGCACCAAATGATTTTAACAGATTAATCTTAATCATGAATCGCCCACTTCACGCAGAGCAAGGCCAACGGCAATAGCTAAAAATGGTGTGATTTGAGCCAAATAATTCCCTGAAATTTTTTTATTTTCAGATCTGATTTTGATAAGTGGATTTAAAACTTCAAATTTTATTTTTAAAACTTCTGATAAATGTTCAATCAATCCAGCGGTTAAACTTGCACCGCCTGTGTAGAAAATTTTTGATAAATATAAATCTGAACTGGATGCTGAATAAAAATCAATACTGTTTCTAATTTCTTCTGTGACAAAATCCAGAGCCAAATTCATATATGATCTGGTATTTTCAGGCACTTCAGATTGTCCATTTTGGGCCAGTTTTAAACCCTCGGCCTCTTCTAAAGTGACACCCATATTTTTTGAAATTTCGTTGGTAAAATGAAAACCTCCGACAGGAATATCACGCGCAAAAATAACTTCCCCTTGAAAAACAACAACAAATTGAGTTGAGTTTGAACCGAAATTAAATAGCCCAACGGGTTCATTCAACTTCCCGTAATTAAACTCAAAGACATTTGCCAACGCCAAACAGCTGACATCTATAATTGCGCATTTTAAATCAGAATAGGCTGCAACTTCGAGGTATTTATTAATCGATTCATTTTGACCCGCAATAATTAATACATCCATCTGTTCAGCGCTGGTCGAAAATGGTAGCACATGATATTCAAGTGTCACTTGCGCGATATCAAATGGTAAGTACTGTTGTGCTTCATACTTGATTTGATCTTTCAAAGATTTCAAATCAGTCTTTGGCATTGTTATTTTTTTAACGATGGCAGAGGCGCCCCACATGCCGATGCAAACATTTTTCCGAGAAAATTTTTGCTCTTTGTGAAGTGATTTAACAGATTCGCCAATCATAAAAGTATCTGTTAAATCACCATTAGAAATACCTGCTTGAGGCGTTTGCACAAATGCAAAATTTTCTAAGGTAGCAATACCTCTAGACACACTAACTTCGGCAAGTTTGATTGAGCTTGATCCTAGATCAAGTCCAATCGTTTTCTTTGATGTAAAAAACATAGTTGTGGTACGAATCTCCCAGCAAACATTATCTGCGCTTTGGACGAGTCCTGTCAAAGAACCGCAGTCATTAGTCTAGGAAAAAAATGCAGTTTTTATTGAGATAATGTTGGAAAAAACAAATCAATATACCAAAGTCCTATAGACTTTAGTCCGAGTAAATACAAAATGGCGCCAATAGCAATGAACGGACCAAACGGAATCATTGTTTGCATTTTTTCTTTGATATTCATCGTTTTATTATTTTTATTTTTTTGATATGATATAAAAAGTCCGACAAAACTTCCTAAAATTGAAGACGACAAGATAATAAATGGAATTGATTTCCATTCCAATATACTACCAAGCCAAGCAAGCAGCTTAATATCGCCGCCGCCAAGACCTTCTCGTCCTGTAAACACATAATACACGTAGGCCACAAGCCATAAAACCCCGCCGCCAAATAAAAAACCTAACAAACCATCAAAAAAACTACGCTCTGGATTTATTGCGGCTCCGATTAAACCCAGCACACAGCCCCCAAGGGTTATGATATCAGGTAAAATCATATGGTCCCAATCAATAAAACTTCCAATAATCAACCCGAAAGCTAAGATGATATATTCAACAGTTAGAAAGCTATTTCCGTAATAAAAATATATCGCAGCAAAAAGGCACCCTGTTAAAAATTCAACAAGCGGATAGCGTAATGAAAATTTTTCTGAACAGGCCGCGCATTTACCGCCAAGAAAAAAATATGCAAATAATGGAATATTTTGATGCCATGGGATTTGTATCTGACATTTTGGACAATGGCTTCGCCCCCATAGTGATTTTCCCAACGGAAATCGGTAAATAACAACATTAGCAAAACTGCCAAAGCATGCGCCCAATAAAAATAGAAACAAAACATTAAGTTCAAAAATATCTGACAATTTCTTTTCTCCAGCTAATAATTTCTTTTCTGCGGCTAAATAATTTCTTTTCTACGAAAAGCAAGGGCTGCTAAAAATAATAAAAAGAAAATCCAGCCAAGGCAATGCGACCAAGACCATAAGATATCATTTATATTTAGTTCAGCCCGTAAAAAATGATAATTTTTCCAATTGAAAGCATAAAAATTAGGAATGATATAATCTAAAGATTTTGAAAAATAAATAAGTACCGCGTTGTCCAGTTTTTTTGCAAAAAATTGCAGATCAGGAATGGAATATGCCATCATCCAGTAGGCTATTGTAATGACAAAAGCAAACATCGAGCGCGCCAAAACGCTGCACAAAATGCCGAAACTGCTAATGACTACCGATTTAATCAGAATTGTGCTTAGGCTAACGAGCAAGGCTAAATCATATGTTTTTTTTTCCAAAAAAGTAAATAGAACCGCGCCAATCACCGCTGTCACTAATAAATTAAGCAGAACTAGACTGCCAAGGTATCCGGCCAATAAATGCCAACGTGGAATTGGGCGGGCAAGCAGGACTAAAATTGTTTTTCGTTCGATATCGCGATAAAGTGCATGTGTCGAGATAAATGCAGCAACAAATAGTGTTGTGACCTCGAGACCTGCCAAACCAAAATCAAAAATAAGGCGTTGATGCTCTACGAAACTAAGTGAGCCCAATAAATAACTGATGAAAATATAAAAAAATGACAAAAATAGAACGACATGAAAGAACTTAAGGCGAAGCCACTCTTGTGTATGAATCAAAATAAGCCTTATCATACATTATAATCCATTTCTAATTGGCCCTTGAAGGCCTTGTAGGCCGCTTCTAGATTCTCAAAATTATTTTTAAATTTATTAAGCGACCCGCAGTACAAAGTTTCGCCCTTATGAACAATAACTAAATCGTCACAAAGCTCTTCGACATCTTCAAGCAAATGGCTGCTCATAAGAAGAGTGATGTTTTGTGTCTTGAGCGATTTTAAAATTTCTTTAATCAGAATCCGTCCATCAGGATCCAATCCAGACATGGGCTCGTCTAAAATTAAAAAATCTGGACGAGCAAGCAATGCTTGGGCAATGCCGATACGCTGAAGCATACCCTTAGAGTAATCACGTAATTTTTGATCTTTAGCGTGCATAAGCTTTACTTGATCTAAAACCTCAAAAGCCCGAGTTTGAAAATTTTCACCTTTCAATCCAGCCAGGCTCCAATGCAATCTTAAAAACTCGAGACCCGATAAAAACTCTTGAAAATAGGGCCGCTCGGGTAAAAAACCGATTCGTTTTTTTGATTCTAAAATATTTTTATCTTGAAAAAACTGAATCGATCCCGAGTCTGCAAAAATGAACTGCAAAAGACATTTAATAGTCGTTGTTTTACCCGCTCCATTCGGGCCGATAAAACCGACAAAATGATTATTTTGTACTTCAAAACTCATTTTTTTTAATACAACCACCGATTTTTTGTAGAAATCTGGTTTGAATGATTTTGTAATCTGGTTAACTTTAAGCGCTATCATATTTTTATACTAAAACTCTAGCGGACTGACTTCGAATCGTCCAGTCTTTGATTTTTCAAGAGCTAAAACAAATGCCTCAGCCGCATCACTTTCTGTCAGGCAAGGAATACTGTAATCAATGCAGGCTCTGCGTATTGCAAAACTAGCCTCGATAGCATGACGACCCGCTGTGGTATTCACGACAAATTGTATTGAACCTGAACGAATTCGATCTACGCAGTGTGGGCGACCCTCGTGAACCTTATTTAGACTTAAGCAATCAAAACCATTTTTATTTAAATAATCAGCGGTTCCGCGTGTTGCCGAAAATTTATATCCCATAGCCTTTAAAGAATTTAAATATGGCAGCAGTGGTTCTTTATCTTTATCACGCAATGATAAAAATACTTCACCCGTAGAAGGCAAAACCAAATTCGTCGATACAAAAGCCTTCACGAGTGCCTCGGAATAGGTTTGAGCACGCCCCATTGTTTCGCCTGTTGATTTCATTTCAGGACCTAAAATCGAATCACTTTCGGCAAACTTTTTAAATGGAAAAACTACACCTTTGACACAGACTTGTTTTAAATTTCTCCAGTTATATTTTTTAAACTCTGCCGGTGCTGGCTTCAGATTCATTTGTGCTAAAATTCCCAAATCAATCAACGGAATACCAGTGGCTTTTGCTAAAAATGGTACAGATCTTGAGCTTCTTGGATTTGCTTCTAGCACAAAAACATGATTATCTTTGATGGCCAGTTGTAAATTGAGATGCCCGATAATATTCAAGCGCTTAGCCAATTCTGCAGACATTTTTTCAATATTTTCAAGCGTTGTAGCTTTTAATCTTTGTGGCGGAATAACACCCATGCTATCGCCAGAATGAACTCCTGCCGCTTCAATGTGTTCAATAATGCCCCCACTGATCTGCCAGTTACCAGCACCACGAATTAAATCCACATCGACCTCTAGTGCTCCGGATAAAAACTGATCCATCAAACAAGGGTTTTTTTCGCCAATAAAATCTTTATGACGCTCAAAGTATGAAACCAATTCAGTTATATTCTCAATCACTTCCATACGCCGCCCACCTAACACATAGCTGGGTCTGCAAATCATCGGATAACCGATAGAAGATTCTTTTTCTAAGGCCTGCTTTGTTCCACTTGCCATGGCCGAATTTGGAATCAGTAAATTCAACTCACGACAAATTTCGGCAAATTTTTTTCGATCTTCGGCCAGATCGATGGCTTCAAGATCAGAACCCAATAATTGAAATCCTTTTTCAACAAGTGGTCGAGCTAAATTAATTGGAGTCTGTCCACCCAGCTGAGCGACAAAACCCATGGGCCGAACGACGTGAAAAATTTCAGTAATGTGTTCTTCTGTCAGCGGTTCAAAAAATAAACTATCTGATGTATCGTAATCCGTAGATACCGTTTCAGGGTTTGAATTTATCATAGCAACATTATAATTTAATTTCTGAAGAGCTTTTACTCCGCGCACACACGAGTAA
>JAYVKY010000295.1:0-9201 GCA_043767965.1 Pseudobdellovibrionaceae bacterium | reverse complement strand
TTCATTTTCTAGTTGAATTTTAGATTCAGTCAATTCAAAAAGTTTCTGTGATAAATTCATCGGTGGCATTTTTTGATGATCTAAACCGTGCGACCCAATCAAAAAATTTGAAGTGATCCATTTTTTTCGATCAGGACCTGAAATCAAATGATCTATTTCTTCTTTTGATTTTTGATCCAATTGATCCCAAATATTTGATTTTATTTTTGGATTAGCCAGTAAAAAAACTTGTGCTTTAAAGTCGTACTTTTTAAGTAAGGGGTCGGCATTAGATATATTATCTTCGTATCCATCATCAAAAGTTAAAATAAGAGGTTTTCGCGGAAAGTCAGAAAATGGTTTTTGACCAGTTCTAAAGTCTGATAGATCTGAAAAGGTCATTGTTTTAAAATTTAAAAATTTAAAAATACGCAGATGTTTTTCAAAGTTATTACGAGTTACAAAAATTTGATGGGGGCCATTCATTTTTTTTAATGGAATTTTATGGTACATCAAGATCGGAATCCATTTTGGATAGTGTTGTAAAAAATAACTACTTTCATAAATGCGTTCAATTCTTTTGGCGATATTCGCTAAACCATAATCTGCAAGTACCAAATCTGAAAGATTTTTAAGGTTTATTGATTGATAATTTTTAAAATCTAACTTTGCCTGTTCATAATTAAAGGTGGGCAGTTTAAAATCACTACCGATGTCGCCAAAATTTGATTTTTTAAATCCTAAGTAATTATTTTCGGTCACTAAACCGCAATACAAATTTTCGCCAAAAGCAATCACAGGTCTGCCGCACAAGATTGATTCCAAGCAAACTCGGCCAGAGCCGCAGATTAAATCAAATTTGTGAAAAAAATCAGAGCTTAATTTTTCAGGGGTTTCAAAGTGAATATTATTTACACTGAGGTTGTAGTCTTCTTTTTTTCCGCCAACAATATAAAACTGATGAGGAATATTATTTTGATCTAAAATTTTAGAAAATTCAGAAACAAAAATCTCGGTACGAATTTTTTTAGGGCCCGTGGCGCGACCTATAATTGCAATCTGAAGTATCGTCGTTTTTTTTTCACGGATTTTAAATTTAAACTGAATCGGATCAATTCCATTCTCTATGATCTTGATGCGTGCTGGGTTATATTTTAGTTCATTGATTAATTGGTCTTGAATATTTTCACAGATGGCGATTAGAAAATCGCCATAAATATTTTTTATTTTTTTAGAAAACGAAACATGCTGCCGGCCATGAATGCTTGAAACACGCCCAATTTTCAAACCCCACAGGGCCCAATAGGCCAGTTTGCTGGCTGCGCGCGAGTGTGTATGAATAACTTGAATTTTATTTTGTAGAACAAAGGCCCGCAATGTACGCACGGACGATATGAATTCTAAAATAGATTTCGTTTCGACAGCCAATTTGATTTTTTTGGCTTTAGTTTCGAAAAAAAAACCATTTGAAATTTGAAAAACATGATAATTACTGAGCAGTTGTTGCTCGATTAGGCTTGTCGCATAGACCTCTGCACCAGTGAGCTGATTTTGAGAAAGCAGATGCAAAATATTCATTGGCTATTACCTACGAGCATTTCTTGATGTTGCGCAGTCTTAAATTAGGAATCAATTTAATTTACTTTTATGACGCGTAAATTAAGCATAAATAATAGTGCTTGAGTTCATTTTTTTAGCACTTTATCATATATGTAAATATATTTTAAGGGGGGCCTTGGCCTATGCAAATTATCATCAAAAATACGCAAAAAATAATCCTAATTTTAGTGTCAGTTTCGGCTTTTTTTATAACATCTTGTCGACCGAATTCACAGGTGACCGAATTTAATACAAACACAGAGATGGCTCAGCAAGTCGGTGACGCGATGTCATCGGTTGATGAATCCGCAGGTAGTTCCGGCAGCTTTGCTTGGTTAAAAGAGGTTTCGGCAGCGCAAAAGTCTATCGCGCAGACTGAGGGCAACAAGGGTAAAAGTTTATTCTCGAAAATTATTCCCGAAGCAAATGCCGTCAGTTGTTTTTCATACGGTTTTACGAGTTGCACATCAAATGCAATTACAAGAACATTCAATAACTGTGCGCTAGGTGCTGCAACATTTTCTGGAACAGTGGTGTTGTCTTTTGCTGGCCCAACAGCTGCCACATGTAAATTATCGACAGCTTCAGATGCTGTAACTAGAAACCCTAATTTTACAATTTCAGCTGGGACGGGGACTATTTCGATTGCAAAAGCTGGAACAAACGGTCAAACAATGACCTACGTTTCTGGTTCAACCACGAATAAGGTTTTTAGCTTAACAAGCGACGGTATTCGCCGAACGGTCACTATTGATGGTACGCTTAAGCATGATGTCACAACATCAACAACCTCAGCAATAACAGTGACTGGTTCTGACCGAGTAAACCGTGTTATGAATGGTGGAACATTTAGATTACAAAATAATATTTCGGGTGAGCGTTGTGATATTTCGCCAAGCGTAGTTACATGGTCTGGGACATGCACTTGTGCGACAAGCGGGCACTGGTCTGGAACTTGTGAAACAAAAGGGGCTTTTAATTTAGCGATCACGGGCTGTGGAACAGCCACATTAACAATTGGTTCTGAGACAACAGACGTAACTTTAAATCGTTGTTCAGGCAGTTAAATTATTTATTTAATCTGATTATAAATTTTTAAAAACCGATCAAGCATTACCGCTTGGTCGCCTGTATAACCGATGCTTAATCGAAGTAAACCTTTTGATAAGTTCATTTTTTTCTGATCATCGGCTGTGATTTCACTGGATGTTGTAATTGCTGGGACAGTCATTAAGGTTCGTGAAAACCCTAAAGAGACCGCATACAAACCAAATTTTTCATTCTGTAGGGCTTGCGCCAAATACATGGCTTTTTCTGCAGAGTCCATTTCAATGGCCATCATGGCGCCAAAACCATAATCAGTATTTAATATTTTTTGATAGTCCAAATATTGAGAATGTGTTTTTAAGCCAGGGTAAATAACTGGAATATTATTTTTTTCAAAGTTCTCGGCTAAAAACAAGGCTGCCTTTGAATGGGCCCGTATACGCACTGGTAAATGATCAAGGCGTAAATATAATTCATGGGCAATGCGTGCATCCATGACCGGACCTTTAAGCATCACACAGCCTGTATTGACATCAATAAGGCTTGCAATAAATTCTTTGCTACTACAAATGCAGCCAGCGATCATATCTGACGAGCCTGATATAAATTTTGTGCAGGAATGAATAACGACATCAGCACCAAGTTCAGCAGGCGTTATCATGCACGGAGCAAAAGTATTATCGATCACAAGTTTTAGATTATATTTTTTAGCGATTTCGGATAGTTTTTTAATGTTTGATAGTTTTAAAAGCGGGTTACTGATTGTCTCGGCATATAGAATTTTTGTCCGTGCAGTTATGGCATTCTCGATGGCTGAAAAGTCTTCGATGTCGACAAACTGAACTTGAATATTTTGTTTTGGAAATATATTTTTAAATAAGGCGTAGGTTCCGCCGTAAACAGTCAGTGAAGAAATGATTTCGCCGCCATTTGGCATTAGCTGTTCGATCGAACAACTAATGCCAGCCATACCAGATGCTACGCCCAGGGCGCTTTCCGTATTTTCAAGGGCTGCCATTTTTTGTGAGAACATATTTACTGTGGGATTTGAATGTCGACTATAAAGATAGCATCCTTCTTTTTCGCCTAAAAAAGTTTGTTCCATATCTTTAGGATTTAAAAAGGTCGAAGTTGCAGCCAAATCAATCACGGGAACAACGCCACCTTCTTCGCCAAAATGTTGCAGATCACGAAGTCTTTGTTCGGCAGATGATGTTGTTTTTAAATTCATATTTAATCCTTATCTATTTTCCAAATCCTGTAAAATAACGTTTTTTCTTTGGTCCAGTGGCAGCTGTGCCACCAGATTTTCTTGGTCCACCGTAGCCAATGTTTAAGCGTTTACCACCAGTGGCACGTTCAACCATAGCTTTGGCTTTCCCTTTTGACATCAAAGCCGCATTTTCAACAGCATCTGAGTGAAACGGCTGAGTTCGATCCACGGGAATTTTTTGGCCAATCAGTTTTTCAATATCTTTGATAAAAGCTTTTTCTTCAGCGTCGCACAGTGAAATGGCGATACCAGAATGACCTGCACGTGCAGTACGACCTATGCGGTGAACATAACTTTCGGAAATATTTGGAATTTCAAAATTAATGACATGTGTAATTCCATCAACGTCAATGCCGCGTGCTGCAATATCTGTTGCAATCAGAACCCTGGTTTTTCCGTCTTTGAATGTATCGAGTGCGCGTTGTCTGGCATTTTGTGATTTGTTGCCGTGAATGGCCTCTGAGGAGACTCGATTTTTTATAAGTAATTCAGTGACTTTATTGGCGCCATGTTTTGTACGTGTAAAAACAATAACACGCGTTGCTTTTGGATCATTTAAAATATGACGAAGTAAATCTTTTTTCATACTTTTATCAACATACATCAGATGCTGTTCAATTTTTTCAGCTGTCGACGAAACCACAGCGACCTCGATGCGAACTGGATTGATCAACATTGTATTTGCTAGTTTTTCAATTTCGGGTGGCATTGTGGCCGAGAAGAACAAAGTCTGACGTTGCTTTGGTATCATACCCAATATTTTTTTAATATCGTGAATAAAACCCATATCAAGCATGCGATCGGCTTCGTCCAGAACTAATGTTTTTAAATTTTGAATCGATAATTTTCGTTGGCCAATTAAATCCAACAGTCTGCCTGGTGTCGCAATCAAAACGTCAACGCCGTGTTCAACGTTTCTGATCTGTGGGCCGATGGCCACACCGCCGTAAACAACAGCCATATTGAACTTGATATTTTCGCCGTAGGTTTTAAAATTTTCAAAAATTTGCACAGCTAATTCACGCGTCGGTGTTAAAATTAATGCATACGCATTTTTATTTGATGGGGCTGCGTATTTTGCTGTGGCAATTTGATTTAAAATTGGCAAAGCAAATGCGGCTGTTTTTCCGGTGCCGGTCTGTGCGCAGCCTAAGATATCTTTACCCAATAATAAATGGGGAATGGCTTGGGCTTGGATGGGTGTGGGCGTTGTATAGCCCGTTTTTGCTATAGCTTTTTGAAGCGGTTCGATCAACTTAAGGTCTTTAAATTCCATATTTATTTTGTCTTTTCTGTTAGTTCCGAAGTCTAGTCTATGGATCAGATTTTGTCATCTGCTAATTTACTTCATTTCAGGGGTCCAATAATTGTATTTTTTGCTGTGATCAGGGCTATTTCTGTCCAAATTTTAAAAAAATATGAATAAAATAGAGATTATGAAAACATTTATTTTTTTAATTATTGCTTCTATATTTTTTTTGAATTGTATTTTTAAAAATAAAAAAAATATGCAAAGTCATGAATCACAATATTCATCAAACGATAACACAGTGTGCGCCGGTCAGGCCGTGAATAATCCAAACACAGATGCCGCAATTTTAATTCAAAAATGTATTGATGCAAATATGAAAATGATTAAGTTTTTATCAGGTCTTTATTTTTTTAAATCTGTGGTTAACATCAATAACAAAAGCAATATGACATTGAAAACTCAAGGGATTAATCAAGGACCCGCTTGTTTAGATGATTCGAATAAATCGTGTGCAGTTTTTGTAGCTCATAAGAATTACGGTGGGCCAGCGTTAATCAGCAGTGAGGATAGCAAGAATTTAAATTTTGAATATATTGGCTTGGATGGCAATAATGCCCAACGCAGGAAAAATTTTAATAACACGACATGGTCTGAAAAAATTGCTTATAATGCAAAAATTCATAACTGCATGGATTGTCATTTTACAGGTTTTTCATCAATTCGTGCAGCGCAGGGAACTGGGTTGGAATTCAGCGGCGCTCGCGCCGTTTTCGAGACAACGCTTTTTCGTGATAATGGCTGGGGAATTTTACAATCAGAAAATTTTCAGGCCGCCGAATGGGCGGATGGGTTGGCTAACGATTTGCGCATTAGAAATTCAAAATTTATGGATAATTCTGACATTAATTTAATTTTAGGTGGGGCAAAAAATGCAATTTTAGAAAATAATTTTATTGTTTTGTTTTTTGCTATTGCTAGAAAGAGGTGATTGGGACAAGATCAACTGGGAGCGCGCGCGAATTTCCTTTGCAGTTGGAGCTATATCCGGAGGTTTCTTTTCTGCCTGGGGCTTGGCTGGTGCAAATATATCAGGTACGCAAATAATTACAAATGAGTTTGGTGCTCAATCTGCATACTGTACAGACTGTGATTTTGAAACTGATATAAATTTTGAAATTGTATGCGGCGTTAGGTCAGAAAATCCAAGGGGTGGTTCTGGTGGTACAACAAATCCTCCAAGGGTTATGGGTTACTAATGTACAATAATATTATTTTCAGAAAGCTATTCCTAACATTTTTTATTGTTCATAATGTGATAGTAATTAACTTAGATAAATTTTTTATTCATGGCAATTCAAATTCTGCTCTGAATGTTTTGGTAATAATTTCCCATATTCTATTAATCTTTTCAACACTGTATGTGCAAATCAAAGTCAGCCAGATGTATACAAAAAATGAACGTAAGATTAATGAGGCGTTAGGTTTTAATTTTATAACTTTTTTTGTTATTGTGGCGATATCTTTTTTCGTTAATCCTAAAAACTTTGGCATGTCGATTGTTATGCCAACTTTTTTTCAATATTTAATTCCTATTTCTGGAGGTTTCATTTTAGGCGCAATTTTATTCAAAAACAAAAAAAATTTAGTAGACAGATTCTATTTTGAATTCATATGTAATTTTTTAATCATTGGGTTGATGTTTGCTTTTAAAAACGAAGCAATATTTTTTGTTGGCATTAAAGTAATTCACTTCACTTTTTTTCATTCAATTGAAATTCGATTAGATGAAAAAAAATATTCTAACTTAATATATTTTACTGCGCAAACTATAGCTAACTTGATGCTATTGTCTTTTTTTTACAAGTTTAATTACTACGCATTTATTTTTTATATATTAATTCAATCGACTATTATTTTATATTTAAATATTCAGTCGCGAACAAAAAGTATGTCGGTTACATAGGCGTACAGATAATGAGTGATGATTCGAAAGTTGATTCTAAGTTTATCCGGTTCTCCATCAATGACAGGGGCAGTCAGGGAATCTGTTAGAATGTTTTTACTACAAGACGTTTTAACAAAAGGAACCCTAAATGCCCCCGAATCAACACGAATCTATCATTGGATTGCCAGATTTTAAAATCATTTCTTACCAAGGCACAAAGACCGTTGAAATCATCGCAGAATACACCGGATTGATCGGTTGCATTCACTGCGGGTCAATTAATCTTCGAAAAAAAGAGCGCTTTAATCGTGTTTTCAAGCACCATAGCATTGGGTTATCAAAAAGTATTTTGATGATCCAAACTCATAAATTTTATTGCCGTGATTGTAAGAAATATTTCAATCAGAGAATGCCTGGAATTTTGCCGTATCAAAGATCAACTGAACCGTTCAAAGATGAAGTCAGTTTAAAGCATCACGACGGCACATCGGTTTTAAAAGTAAGTCAAAGATTAGGTTTAGGCGAAGCTACTGTTGGAAGGTACTACCGAAAATATATTCAACGTGAATTTAATGAACACAAAAACGCAAGCTGTCCGAAAGTTTTAGGTATTGATGAAAAGAAATTTAATAAAAAATTAGGTTATCAAACAACGCTTGTGAATTTACAAAAGCATACAGTTTTTGATATTACGCTGGGTCGCACGGAATCCAATCTGGGAAAGTATTTGCGTAAAATGCCTGATCGAAAAAACTGTAAAGTTATAGTAATGGATTTAAGTGAGACTTATCGAAAGATTGCGCGTGATTATTTTCCAACAGCGATGGTTGTGGCAGATCGATTCCATGTTGTAAGATTAGTGAATCATCATTTTTTAAAAACATGGCAGCAGCTTGATGAAGTTGGTCGAAAAAATCGCGGGTTGATGTATTTAATGCGGATGCATGAGTGGAGTGAAATGAAAGAAAAATCGAGACGGAATTTAGTTAGGTATTTAAAAGAAAATCCTGCGTTGAAAGCGGTCTATGATTTTAAGCAAGAACTGATGAAATTAATTTTAACTAGAGTCAGCGCGAGACATCAGGCTAAAAAAATAATTCCACATTTTTTGAACGCAATACGGGCCCTAAAAATGTCGAATTTTGGAAATTTGGTAACGCTTGGAAATACTTTGGAAGATTGGAGTGAAGAGATCGTCAGAATGTGGAGGTTTAGTAAAACAAATTCGATTACCGAGGGTTTACATCGGCGCATGGATGAGATACAAAACAGAGCCTACGGAATGCATAATTTTAACAATTATCGTCTAAGAGTAAAAGCCTATTGCGGCTAGCAGAAACACTGAATGCCCCTACCTTTGGAGAAGAACCGAAGAGCCTGATAAACGGTTAAGTGAGAAGAGCCTGAGAAGAGCCAGAAGAGCCCGAAAATGGGGTTCTTCACTAATCAGAGTGGGAGACAGAGCGTCATAGGTTAGAAGCACAAGCTGAAATCTTAAGTTAGCATTGGGTTACCACACTCAATATAACAAAAGGAAATCAGCCATGCTTGAAAGTAAGATACTCAATTTTTTGTCACTACCGGAAGTAAAAATTTTAAAATTTAACTATGGCCCTGGTGGGTCATGGTTTTGGTGCGAAAAAAAGCGTGCTGAGTTTGAAATTTGTACCCGCTGTGGCTCGAAAAGCAGTTCCATTTATGATCACCGTACGATTAAGGTCAAAGACGAACCGTTGAAGGAAAAAGCAGTCATTCTAAGCCTACGAAAACGTCGTTATTATTGCCACAGTTGTCGAAAACCATTTACCGAATATGTTCAAGGGATTTGGCCGAAGCGTCGAACCACACAGCGTTTACGAGAATCTGTGCGTGTGGCTTGTAATAAATTTAGCAACATGAGCGAAGTCAGGAAAACTTTTAATTTATCGTCATCGTTTGTGTACAAAGTTTATTATGAGCAACTTGAAATACAGAATCGCCAAATTACCAAGGATTTTCCAAAGCAAATCGGTATCGACGAACACTTTGTTCGGCGTGAGTATGGCATCCCAAAATTTATGACTGTTTACGGATTTAAAAAATCGCACCGTTCGTGAATGCGTTCAC
>JAYVKY010000294.1:0-6479 GCA_043767965.1 Pseudobdellovibrionaceae bacterium | reverse complement strand
GATAAAGACCGTTGTGCCGCTATAGATGCCATGTTCGTTGTTACTCTTAAGCCCATAAGACGTCCTCCCTATTTCCCAATAGTGTTACTGTTACCGTTTTTTGTTCTGTAAATTTGGGTTGGCAAGGACTTATGAAGCTTTCAGGGTGACTGCCCGTCGGAATCACAAGTCGGCCGTTCGGAGGAGATTTTGTTAACACCAGTTGCTGATGTTAGTTTTTTTCTCTACGTTCAGGTTTGCCAACATGTACAAGATATCTTTCGGACTTAGGTCTAGGGAACTTTAGCCTTTGGTCGAGTTTTTTTAAATAATTTTCAACTTTATTCTAACATGCTGATTTTACTTGGTATTTTTTGCAGTTTTTTTTATATTTTTTTGACCTAGGTCTAGGTTTTGGTTTGAAGTAACGGAAAATTTCTTTTCTTTCGAATATTTTCGGCATCTGAGCCATCGATTAAATAATATTCTGGAAAAGTTTCTAAATCATTTAATCGTAATTGAATAAACGGATTATTTGATGATTTTGTCGTGAAAAAGCCTGTGAAGAAATCAAAACGCCCGCGCCCATTGATTCCGCCGCCATTGTCACGCACGATAAAATAACCTTCATGCACTTCACCATTAGGCAGTTTTGTCCCTCGTACAGCTGGCAAATAAATCACATCACCTAAATTATAAATTTTTAAATCGGCGGCCACTGAATAAAAAGGGTCCACACACACATTCTTATACGTTGTTTTTAGATCTTTGCTCGCCCCACAGCCAAATTGACAAGTGTGTCCTGTGATGTTTCTAAATCTGCGTACTCCGAATAACCGACCATCCACACCTAGCATCTGCATTTTATTTTTGATAGAAACTAAACATGTCCCTTCCATCAAACAACTTGTATAAATCTTTTTACAGGCACGCACAATAAGCTGTCCATTTTGATTGATCAAATTAACTTTTAATGATTCATCACACTGATTCACGTCTGTATCTGTGAATTGTTCGATATAATAGACCGAGGTTGTCGCTAGTTTCGTTTTTTCAAATTCTGTCAATATTCGTTTGGGTGGGTTTGAACCACCGCCAGTCCGCCCATCAGAGGGCGTATGCCGTCCGCAGGCTGTCATTAAAATAAGTCCCAGAGTCAATAAAGCCTTCTTCATAAGAATCTTTATAACCCAAAGTGGTTCAAATTATTCATTTTATTTTACAGCGTGAACTTCTTTTAAAAAATTGAAAAACAGATCAAAAGTTCGTCATGAAATATTTACTTTGATGAAAATCCTGATGGCTTACTATTTAAGTCGACCATTTTCAAGACGCACAATATGCGCCCCCAAAGCTTGTGCATCTTCCTGATCATGCGTGATTAAAAGCGTCGGCACGTCCAACTGAGAAATGATCTGGGCCGTTAACTTTCGGGCCTCAGCTTTAAGTTCGCTATCTAACGCCGAAAAGGGCTCATCCAATAGCAACATACGAGGCCGACTTAAGACGGCTCGTAATAAAGCAATTCTTTGCGCTTCGCCACCTGATAATTTTTCAGCTTTTGTATGCCAGCATGACTCTAGACGCAGGTCTTTTTTAAATTTTTCGAGGCGCTCTTGATCACTGTCTTGATTGGCTTTTCTAGCTTGCATGGTAATTTTAATATTTTCTTCTGCAGTCAGGTTTGGGAAAAGTTCATACTTTTGAAAAACAACGCCTAAATTTCTTTTATCAATATCTAAATTTGCCATTTCTTGACCATTCAATATCCATGACCAGTTTATAGGTTGGTGTATACCAATCAAAGTATTGAAGAATGTCGATTTACCAGATCCGGATGGCCCCATAATAGCGACGATTTTATGATTTGATAATACGAGTTCCTTAATTTCTAAATGAAACTGATCTAATTTAAAATCAAGATTTTTGATTACGTTCATAAAACATCCTTAAGCAAAAATAGAATAAACACCAAGTCAGAAGACTGAAAAAACTGATCAGATAGGCCTGGTCCATACGGTAACTATTCAGATACAGCCCCGTCAACGTGCCTACCGTTTGGATTTGTACTCCTGCGGCCTTCACCAATGCGAACTCACTGACTGAAATTAAATAAATAAGGCTTATTAAAAATAAAATGTTGTTTTTTGCTTGAGGCCAGAAAATATCTTTGACAAATGTCAGGTATCTAATTTGATAAATTCGACAAAGCAACATTTGATTTGCCAGCGAATCTATCTTTGCTGACAAATAGGCTTGGTACAGGCCCACTGAAAAAAGCATGAAAAATCCTATAGTAATTTTAAACAAATCCATTTCGAAATGATTAACTGGCAGCACTACATACAGCCCAAAACCAATCAAAATGGTGGATGGGCTTAAAAATATATTCATTAAATTTATTTTTATATTTCTAAACGACAGGTATAAAATAAAAAAAATAAAAATGCCAAATAAAATAGAAAAATTTATAAAAAGCATCACTGAATTAAAAAATGATCCAAAGAATTCATGATCAAATACCACCGACAAGTCTGCAGCTGCAAAGACCGAAGCCACTTTAATTAAATAGCTCGCAATGTAAATCAATATAAAACTCA
Source organism: Pseudobdellovibrionaceae bacterium (assembly GCA_043767965.1). Classification (GTDB taxonomy): domain Bacteria; phylum Bdellovibrionota; class Bdellovibrionia; order Bdellovibrionales; family Bdellovibrionaceae; genus Pseudobdellovibrio. The sequence goes on along the minus strand of JAYVKY010000294.1, from coordinate 3,900 downwards.
GCAAGCACAAAGCTGCAGTTTTAGAACTTAAATTGATTGCGTAAAATACTGATTTGGTGCCTTGAATTACTTTTTTATTCTGAAAAACAAAGAATGAAATAATGAATAATACCGCACTTTGAATAAGCGCTAGCCATAATGCCTCTGACCATTTTTGATCAATAAAAATTTTTTCATAAATATAAACTTCCAGATTTGTACCCTTGCCCCCGCCTGCGATCAGCGGGATTGACAGGCTCGATAAACAACTTAAAAAAATAATTAAACTCAAAACCAAAAGGTCGCTTTTGATGAGCGGCAGAACGATTCGATAGAAAAAGGTCATTTTTTTTAAATTATAAATTTTTGCAATGAGGCCCAAATTCCCTATTTTATTTTTTAGCGATTCTGCTATATTGATTGTCGCAAAGCCAATATGCACAACAGTGAAAATAAAAATAACCCCTAAGTGTCCATAAGGGAAAATACTAACCAAATTCAAACATATGAGTATCGTAAATATTGATGGCAGTATAAATGATAACTGACAGACAGGTCGCAAGATATCTTGGCTTTTTTGTGAAAAATAGAGAAATCCTTGTGCAAACCAAAATCCGACTGTCAGACAAATGAAAACTGTACCTAGCCCTTGTATTAAAGAATTTTTAATAGCCCAAAAAAAATTATGAAAATCAAAACTGAAAATAAAATTTATCCTTCATTTTTTCTGATTTCAGACCATAAGTTAAGCCAACGCTGAAGTTCTTCTTTTGAGGGCATTGGCTTAGACAATAATTTATAAACTTTAATCGTATCAAAAGCTGTTGCTTCTTGTGCTGGTTTAAATACTGGTAACATATAATTTTTTGACATTATTATTTTTTGCGCCTCAGCAGTCTGCATAAATTGTACAAACTGTATGGCCCCTTCACAATTTCGACAGGCCTCGGGGACTCCAGCAAATTCAACTTGTACTGGGTGTCCTTCGGTAAATTCAATCGATTTAAAACCTAAATCTTTTTCTTCTAATAAATGATACATCGGAGACGTTGCATATGATAAAACTATATCAGTCTGTTTTTTTGTAAATAAGCCATAAGCAGCTGACCAACCTGCAGAAAAGCTGTGTGCTTGCAGATTTATTTTTTTAAGAAACTGAATTGCCTCTGCCTCTGGCTTTGTCTGCATAACCCAAGATAAAAACTGAAGACCTGGCGAGCTTGTTCTGGGGTCTTCAAGAGCGATTTTATTTTTAAGTTCAGGCTTCAGTAAATCGTCTAATGTTCTAATTTCAATTTTCAAATCTGCTCTTGAAACAAATGCAATAGGCGCCCAATCATAAGGTAAAAAATTATCCACAGATTTGATTTCTGCTGAATATTTCTGATCCATTTTTGAATTTATTTTTTTCCATTTAATGATATCTTTTGATCTAATCAGGTCGAATTGGTCAAGGCTGGTGACAACATCACCAATAGCAGACGCGCCGTCAAAATTCATTTTTTGAAAAGTTAATATTGGGTCGTTCATCTCGATAAATGTTACTTTTTGACCAGTTTGTTTTTCAAAAAGATCTTTCAACTGTGGTCCAGGGCCCCACTTGGCCATAAATGAATCCGCTGCGTAAATTTTTAAAACCGAACCCTCTTTTGCGGTTACTGAATCATCACGATATAAATATGCAATCAGTAAACCAGAAAATACAGCACCTAGAGCAAATAAAAAATGCTTCACAAATTATTATCCTTTAATATCTTAATAACTATCACCACCAAATACCACGATATCGTTTATAAAAATAATAATCGATACCCAGACAGCGGCCAGCCCCAACCCAAGCCATAAATAAATGGCAAGCGATCATCAGCTTAAAAAAGAATTCGTGCTCTGACGATGAAATAGCCAAATAATTTAAACAAAAAATAAATGCCAAAATAGAGGCTGGTCGCACGACGTAGCCTATCACATATGAAAGACCAATCACCAGTTGCACACCGACCAAAATAAAGACATAGATATTCCAATGCGGTATTAAATGTTCACTCATGAATATTCTGTACCAATAAGGCAAATTGGATTTTCCTACCGCATCCAACAGTAAATCGCTGATGGATGAATTTCCGATGACATGTAACTTCCAGTCACGCAGCGCTTGTTCGAGATAAAAATATCCTAAAAAAATTCTTAGAAAAGAAACAGGTAATAGGTGACCAACATACTTAAGACTTTCAAAATAGGCTTGTAGCATAATTTATGCTAACTGAATTTCACGGCTCGGACAATCTTTCACTAAAAAGCAGTCCTGACAATTTGGGTTGCGTGCTTTACACAATGCTCGACCATGAGAAATTAAATAATGCGAAAGCATCACCCAATCTTTTTTATGACAAAGTTGATTTAACTTGTCCTCGATTTTAACTGCATTGGTCAATTTTGACACCCAGCCAAACCTATTTGCTAGTCGAGTTACATGAGTATCAACAACAACGCCGCTTGCAATTCCAAACGCATTCCCTAAAACGACATTCGCAGTTTTCCGACCAACACCTGGCAAAGCAACCAAGTCGTCCAAATTTTGCGGAATTATATTATTATGTTTTTGATTTAAAATCTGACAACATTGTTTGATATTTTTAGCTTTATTTTTGTAAAAACCGGTCGAATGAATTATTTTTTCTATTTCAGCAATAGGAGCTATTGCCAATTCTGATGGTTTTTTAAATTTTTTAAAAAGCTGAAGAGTTACAATATTTACACGCTGATCCGTACATTGAGCTGATAAAATTGTAGCGATTAATAATTCGAAGGGGCTATTGAAATTCAGTGCACAATGCGCATCAGGATATTTTTGTTTAAGTTTTTTTAGGGTTAGACTAAAGTCTAAGGCTTGTTTCTTCAATTTTATTCAGGACTAAGTCTTATCACCAAAATCACCAATGGCCTCGACAGGACAACCGTCCATAGCCTCTTTGCATGCATCAGTTTCTTCGGCTGATTCGGGCTGCTTGATGACATAAGCATGACCATCGTCCTCATCCATTGCGAAATTTTTTGGGGCAGAAAGGACACACGCATCACAAGCTATGCAGGATTGATCGACAAACATTTTCCCGGCTTTATTTTCTTTCCATTTTTGTGATAAATCTGCCATTTTTCCCCCGAAAATTTAAATCTGATAAGATGCATAATCTAAGAAAATTCTAGCCATAAGTCAATTTCAACTGAAACTGGCCATCAAAAACCCTGGAAAATCAGTTACTATTAAGCATTACGGAGGCTATATGCAAGGACCACGTTCGCCAGAAGCTCACGAACTTGAAAAACTAGTTCAGTTTTTAAATAAAAATTTGCGTCAAAATACAAGCTGGCAAATTCATCAAGAATACCCCACAGCACTAACTCAGCAAAATCTACATAATATGAGCATTATTGAAGAAAATAATGAAATTGTCTCGCATGCACTTATTAAACCCATTATTGTAAAAACACCTTATGCAATTTTTAGAATCGGAGCCATTGGTTCCGTAGTTACGGCCCCCGATCACAGAGATAAAGGATTAAGTACTCAAAATTTACAAAACTGTTTGGCCAAAGCCTCAGCGCAAAATTGTGAATTAGTCATTCTGTGGACAGATCAATTTGATTACTACAGAAAGTTTGGCTTCGAATTGGCCGGCCTTGAATACACGTATGAAATTTCACAGGCCTTGCCAATAGAAAATAAAGATTATAAATTTATCAAGGGCGCACAAATTGATCCCAGCGCTATCCTTAAAGTATACAATCAACACACGGTAAACAGCGTCCGTACAGCCGATGACATCCAAAAATGTTTAAAAATTCCTAACTCAAATGTATTCACAATTTGGAATCAACAAAACCAATTGATGGCCTATGCCGTCGAAGGCAAGGGTGCCGACC
>JAYVKY010000293.1:0-3234 GCA_043767965.1 Pseudobdellovibrionaceae bacterium | reverse complement strand
AAAATTGATCTGATGATTCGAAAAAATAACGCTCATTCAATTGAAGAATTTAGTCGACGTCAACTTGTTCCTTTTATATCAGGTAAATCCATATTTATGGCCACACCTGAAGATGTCATAATTAAAAAATTAATTTTTTACCGAGAAGGTCAATCTGAAAAACATTTAACTGATATTCGCGGAATACTGACCGATACAATGATTGACCAAAAATACTTAGATAGTTGGATTGTCAAACTCGGTCTGCAACCCGAGTATTCAAAAATTTAAGCTAGCTGGCTTTTTTAAATTTAATTTCTGGATACAACTTTCTTATTTCTTCAATATCCACAAATCTTTTTGTAATATACTTATGAACGATACTGCCAATTAAAGTCTGATAAGAAAGACCGTCTGCAGAAGCCATTTTTTTAAGAACTTCCAAATCCGACGGACTAAATTTCATGTTCACCGCTTGTGATTTAAGTTCCGCCTTAGCTTTATCAAAAGCACCAATTGCATTTTTAACTGATTCTGCAGGTACAGAAATCCATTCTCCTTTAGAGTATAAAGATTCGTCCAAATCCAACGACAAATAATTTGTTTTTATTTTTTTAGATTTCATCTCAAGTTCTCCTTTTTATTTTGAGCTTGATCTAACCTGATTCCCTCGCGGCAATAAGTTCAGAGAAGCCAAAGCCATAAATGACTCTTTATTCATTATCTTTTTTTCATATTCCACAAGCTCATTAAATCAATATATGATAAAACGTATGGATTATAAATAATAATATTTAAAACTACTACAGATGGCTTGGTGGCAAAATTTGCAATTTGATGCCAACAACAAGACTGCCCTTGAACAGATTCAAAAGCCAAGTTAGTCTGTTAAATGTCGGTTATCATTCGCTTAAAATCAATACGCTGCGTTTAGCTGCAAATTGTATATAAAATTGTAATATTTGAATATTAATGCTATACTATGCATGGTATTTAACACAAGGAGCATATATGGCATCACCTATTCGATTAAACGATGATCTAATTGAAGATGCCGAAGACCAAATTAAATACAGCTTCAGATCAGTCCCCAAACAAATTGAATTCTGGGCCATGATCGGAAAAACGGTTGAGGCAGTAATGACTCCTGCTGATATTGCAGCGCTAACAAACGGCGAACTCGAAATTAAATTACTCAGAAAAAAAACTGCCAGCATTAATTTTGAAACCGTTTTCGAATCTTTAGAAACTGATCGAAAAAATGGAACGCTAAAATCAACTATGCCTTTGGGCAGTACTTGGTACGAAGAAAGTACAAGTCACCCAGGACTAATTATAAGGCACCAAAGTAACGGTAAAATTGATTTGGGTGTTTTTGAAAATAAAAAATTTAATCCTGTAAATAATCAACCTAAAAAATTGAATATTTAATAGGCGATGAAGCAACTTTGGATTCTTGCCGGTGCGAATGGCTCAGGAAAATCAACATTCTTCGATCAGCGGCTTAAAAAATATAATTTACCGTTTATTAATGCTGACTTGATTGCTAAAAAAATATCGAACACAGTCATTATCACCGATACTGTCAGTAAAATTGCACAACAAGAAGCGTTGCAGATTTGTCATGAAAAAATTGAAGCCGCTGAAAGTTTTTGTTACGAGACCGTATTTTCGCATATATCCAAAATTGAAATCATAAAAAAGGCTAAAAAACTTGGATATGAAATTAACTTGGTTTTCATTCATTTAAATTTAGCGACGCTAAATAAAGCCCGAGTTATTCAGCGGGTTAATTCGGGTGGACACAATGTTCCTGAAGAAAAAATTGAATCTCGTATTCCCAGAACTTTAAAAAACATCAAACTGGCAATTCAACTTTGCGATAATATTCAAATGCTTGATAATTCTTCATCTGAAAATCCGTACAGAGTCATTTTAACTTTTAAAAATCAAAATATAATTTTTAAAACAGATCCTTTGCCAGATTGGGCAAAGATAATTATTTCTTAGAATTAAGTCTGTATTGCATTTTTAATTTTGCAATAGCTTGTTATCCAACTTGAACAAATAAACAACTGCGGCTAACCTTTAACCATATGTTAAAACTACAAACTTATAAAAAATCAGACAATACAGGTTCTTCGGAAATTAAATCTGCTTTAGATTCAGTCTTAAATTCGAAAACAATTGGTTTTATTGATTTACCGAATAGAACACACTTGTGGACACAGTCTGAAAAAATGGGCTATGAAATCAGAAAAAATTATGACCATTTAATTGTGGTCGGCATCGGCGGCAGCAGCATGGGGCCCAGGGCCTTGGCCGAATTTTCGGGGCTAACGAATATTTCTTTTTTAGATAACGTGGACTCGATTGAAACAGAACATGTCTTACAAAAAATTCATGGCAATGATAGCTTGGCATGGCTTTTCATTTCAAAATCTGGGACCACGATTGAAGTTTTATGGACGATCGAATTAATTGCCCAAAGGTATTTTGAATTGGGTAAAAAATTATGGCCGCACACTTATTACATTACAGAATTAACAGATAATTCATTACACAATTTATCCATTCAATATTCCAGACCTTGCCTTGAGGTTCCGTTGGATGTGGGTGGCCGATTTTCTGTTTTATCGCCGGTGGGACTGGTTGTTGCCAGTTTTTTGGATTTAGACTTAGATCTTATTAAATCCGGCGCACTGCTGGCGTTGAAGGACAAGAAAAATATCGCAACCATGTGCGAACAGTTTTTAAGTTCTTTTGAACGAGGTGAATCGATCACCTTATTTTGGTTTTACTGTTCTAGACTGCGCTGGTTCGGCGGATGGCTTCAGCAATTATGGGCCGAATCTTTGGGTAAAAAACTGGATCGCTCTGGAACCCCTGCATTTAATTTCAGTACCCCGATGACCAGTATCGGGGCCTGTGATCAGCATTCAATTTTACAACAAGTTGTCGACGGACCAAAAAATAAATTCGTATGTATTTTTCGGTTTAAAGATATTGAAAAACATTCAACAACAATTGATAATCCCATTTTTGCTGAAACAAAATCAATGCAAGGCAAACGCTTTGGTGATTTATTAAAAGCCGAAACACTGGCCACGCAAAAAGGTTTGGATCTATCAAATGTCTCAACGATGATGTATGAATTTGAAAAACTTAATCCCGAAACTTTGGGTTATTTATTTATGACCTTTCAAATTGTTGTGTCCGTATTGGCCGAGATTAAAAATGTGAATGCCTTTGATC
>JAYVKY010000292.1:0-16201 GCA_043767965.1 Pseudobdellovibrionaceae bacterium | reverse complement strand
CAAAATGAAAAAAAAAATGATGAAGCGATTGTCATTTATCAAAAAATACTAGACCAAGGTCTGTCTGCAAATTCAAATTTAACACGCGAGCAGGCTTCTGCGGTCAGTCAAAATATGGCACTAATCTATTTTCAAAAAAAAGAGGCAGCCCTGGCTTATGTTTACAACCAGAAAGCACTTTTTTTAAACGAACGAAATACTCAGGCAGTTCAGTTTCAAAAACAAAATAAAAATTTATTTCAAGTAACTGCCATTCCACGCGATATCAGTTTTTTTGAAAATATAAATTCAATGGGGCTTAAATATTTTTCACTTGAAGTTTTATTCGCAGTCACAGCCGTGCTTGTTATAATTGCTATAAAAAATTGTGCGCAATTTTTTATAGCACGCAAAAAATCTGATGTGATGAACACGGAAATCGTTAAATTTAAACCGATAAACTACGTATTCATTTTTTTATCAGCTGTTTTTGCGTTGCTATTGGCCGTAAAAAGCTATGATGAGTCAGAACTTAAAGCGATATTAAAGTCTGCAACTGCCACTGTGCAAACAGGTGCAGGCGAAAACCAAGCCACTGTCACACAAGCTGAAATTGGTACAATTTTTAATGTTCTTAAAATTTCAAATGATGCTGATTTGGCCTATGTGCAAATTAAATATCCAGGTGCGTACTCGGGTTGGGTTAAAATAGCAGATTTAGAGCTATTAAATTCAACAAAGTGGCCTGTTTTTATTGACAGAAAATAAGGCACTAAGGTTCTATACTAATAGGCGTTGGCCCTGTAAGGATTATTATGAAATTAATGTCGTTTGTAATTTCAATTTTATGTTTTTCAACATTATTTTTAGGCCTGATTTCAGGTTGTGCCTCAGAAGAAAAAAATCTGACGACAGCGGAAGGCGCCTATAAATATGCTAAAGATTTTGATGATGCTGAACGCTATGATATGGCTTTGATGAAATATGCTGATGTTAAAAATAAATTTCCGTACAGCAACTTAGCAACTGATGCAGAACTTGCCATCGCCGAAGTTCACTATAAGCGCGAATCTTTTCCGGAAGCACAGCTATCATTTCAAAATTTTCGCGACCTTCACCCCAAACATCCAAAAATTGATTACGTCGTCTACAAAATAGCAATGAGTTATTACAGCCAATTGCCCGATACTTTTGATCGCGATTTATCACTCGGTAATGATGCAATTTATCACTTCGACGAAATTATTAAATCTTACCCGAAATCTGAATATGTCAGTGAGGCCAAAGAAAAACGTGACCTTACTTACCAAAAATTAACTGAGAAAGAACTTTATATAGCAGATTTTTATTTCAAACAAAAAAAATATACCGCTGCCCTTCGTCGCTTTGAAAGCGCACTACAAAAATATTCAGGTCTTGGTTTTGACCCTCGGGCACATTTAGGTGCTGCTCGGTCGGCCAAAGGTTTAGAAAATATTTCAAAACAGAAATACCATTCAAATTTATTACTCACAAAATATCCAAATTCTGACGAGGCTAAAATTGCCAAAACAGAGGAGCTCTAAAACATGAGATCATTTTCAGGACAACTCCTTGATGAGGCCCGCGAAGCTTTTATAGATGGTAACTACAAAGAGGCCGAACCTCTTTTAGAACAACCCTCATTGCAAAACTCGATGAACCCAGAAGTTTTTCAAATGTTGGCCACTATTTATTATAATCGTGGTCAATTTAATAAATCGATTAAGACATTTAAAAAAGCACTCGAAGTTGACCCCACTTACAGTGATGCTGCTGTAGGGCTTTCAATATTATTAAATGACATGGGAAAATACGACGAAGCAAAAAAAGTTTTTACCCAAGCACAAGCCTTGCTCGATCAAAAAAAACAAATCATTCCTACGCTAAATATTGAAGAAAAGTTTGCGACAAAGCATATCGAACTTGGTGATTTGTATTTACAATACAAACGCTTTGATTCGGCGGCCGAACAGTACCTAAAGGCCCAGCAATTATCACATAAAAAATCTGATGTTTCTATGTTGATTGCTGAATGTTATGAACAAGCTGGGCAAAAAGATAAAGCGATCCGCGAACTTAAAACAATTCTGCAAAATAATATGAAATTGATTCGACCTCGACTGAAGCTGGGTTTAATTCTTTATAATTCGAACATGATTGCCGAAGCCGTCGATCAATGGGAAAATATTTTACGTTTAGAGCCCAAAAATGATGAGGCCTTAAGGTACTTAAAAATGGCTCAAGCCACAGGGATTACGAATTTAAATTTTTAAGAAAGAATGCAACCATGAAGCAAATCAAAGACGATATGACAATTTTTTTAAAAGCTGACGAGATCGCAAAACTAGTCACAAAACTGGCTGATCGAATTGAAAATGATTACGAAGGTAAAGAAATTATTTTTATCTGCCCACTGCGGGGATCAATCCATTTTGCCGCTGATTTAATGCGAAAAATTGATCTGCACCAACAAATAGATTTTGTATCTGTACAAGCTACTGAAAAGGGCGGCGCCCTTCGTATGGTGAAAGATATTTCAGTCAACATCGCCGACAAAGATGTCATTATCATCGAAGAAGTCATTGATACGGCACGCACGCTCAGCTTTTTACGAGACCGCCTGATTGCTTCACGCCCAAAATCATTAAAAATTGTTACGTTACTTGATAAACCGGCACGCCGCGAATTACCGATTCGCGCCGATTACATCGGAAAAACAATCGAAGACCGCTATGTGATCGGTTACGGTATGGATAGCGAAGAAAAAGGACGTAATTACGCCGATATTTACGTTTTGAAGAACTAGATCTAATATATTGTCAATAATCAGCATTAGTATTGCTGTTAATTGACAATAATCAGCATTAGTATTGCTATTGGTTGACAATTTGTGTATGATTCTCATATGTACACAAGAAATCTAGATCTTTTTAAAGAGATATCACGAAAAAGTTTTTTTCTGTTCGGAGCACGGTCCACTGGCAAATCATATTGGATTAGGCATAGTTTTAACTCTACAAATAGTCTTTATATTAATTTACTTGATAGCCAACTGCTGCTTCAGTTCAGCGAAAAACCATCGCTGCTTAAAAAAATGATTCTTGAAAGTGGTACCAAGCACGTTGTTATTGATGAAATACAAAAATTACCAGAACTATTAAATGAAATACACTTATTAATTGAAGAAAATCAAATTCATTTTTTACTGACGGGCTCTAGCGCGCGGAAATTAAAAAATGAAAATGTTAATTTACTTGGTGGACGCGCTTCAATCATTCATTTTTTTCCATTATCCTATTCTGAAATCGAAAATTTTTCGCTTGAAAAATATTTAACAGTTGGCGGTATTCCGCGAATATATTCATCAAACGAACCCCTTCACGAGTTAGATAGCTATGTAACGACGTATCTAGAACAAGAAATAAAAATCGAAGCTCGTGTTCGAAAAACAATTTTTTTTCATCGCTTTTTAAAAACAGCAGCTTTGCAAAATGGTGAATTAATCAATTATAATAATATATCAAGCGACGCCTCTGTGCCTGCGTCGACAGTTCGCGAATATTATTCTATTCTTGAAGACAGCCTGATTGGCTATGTCTTAGAACCATGGACAGCTTCAAAAAAACGAAAATCAATTGAAACCAGTAAATTTTATTTTTTTGATATCGGTCTGAAAAATTATATTTGTGACCACAATACGATACCCAGAGATTCAGACTTGTGGGGCAAAAACTTTGAACAATTTATCCTTATGGAACTTAAAACTTATATCTCATATCGTAAAAAATTAAAAAAAATTTATTTCTGGCGAAACGTCAACAGACATGAAGTTGATTTTTTGATTGGCGAAGATGTCGCCATCGAAGTCAAAGCCAGTTCAAATATTCAAACAAAATACTTTTCAGGCCTAAGAGCCTTAAAAGAAGAAAACGTCTTTAAAAAATACTACCTGATAAGCTCTGATTCAATTGATCGCGAAGAAGACAACTTTATATCTTGCCTGCATTGGGAAAGTTTCCTCAAAAAACTTTGGCATGATGAGATTTTTTGACTAACTAAATACCGCGTTCACAATAAATAACGTCAATACGCACGCTACATATAATAAAACAAAATTCTTTGGAATCATCCGTGATCCTTTGGCTATTTTTAAAACTCATAAACAGTCTAAGTTATTTTAAATTTATTTGTCAAATTTTGCGCATGGTAGGTCTAGGTCAATTCAATTTGTAATTTCTGAAGCAAATTTATTTTTTAAATACAATTCAAAGCTGGGTCGATACAAATGCCCTTTTGCCCCAGTTAAAAATAAAATAATCGAACTTTTCCAATCGGGGATTTGTTTCAGAAAAAAATCAGCTGCGGGGTTTATAGATTCAATCGCCAAGCCTGAATTTTGCGCCACCGTCATCAGGCCACTTTTGAAATCGCAGCGATCACTATACGTCGCAGTTTAATCACTTTGCCACCGGCACGTGTGATTTGAAAATCTAGTTTCTTTTTAGATTCTTGATCAATATTTTTTAAATAACTGGGGTAATGATCGCGAAAAGCCATATACACCGACAAACAGCATTCTTGCACGCGCAAATCAGAATCTGAAAAATAAATAGCAATCACTTCAGAAATAAAAACCTGCATCGACAAACACGATTTAAAATTATACTTTTCAGAAAAGTCCACTAACGGAAATAAAGCACGGTAATCCATCTGATTAATTTGAACGAAAAAATGAAAAACAAATACAGGACCTAGATGTAGGTCGATGTATATATTCGATTTTGAAAACCGGTGTACATGTACACCAATAATCATCAAAAACTGGTGTATATGTACACCAGTTTTTAATTAACTAATGATTTTATATGCTTACGAAGTATTTTTGGTTCTGAAAATGGTTAAAATATGCCGATCTACACACGAAATCTATGTTTTGACCAAAATTCAATTTTGCACCTAATGGTATTTTTGCCGTTAGGTGCAAAATTGATGTGAACATAAAAAGTAGACCTTTGTCTGCGAAAAATAAAAATCTGTTTCACATTCTCATTCCGAGACATAAAATAGAATCATAACAATACCATCTAACAAAAGTGACATTTTTGGTCGCTTTGTTGCATCTATCCTATTGTATAAGGAGAAATCAAAATGAAACACATTTCACCGATTAAATTTTTGACAGCTGTAGGTTTTTTAATAGTCAGCATGAATTTACAAAATCTGAATGCAGAGGAGCCTAAAAAAACTGAGCCAGCGAAAGCAGTAGAAAAAAAAGAAGAATCTAAAAAAACTGATGCACCAGATTCAACATACGCAGCTAACACAGCTGATGTCCAAAATAAATGGTGTGATGATCCAGCTCACCAAAATGATAGAGACGGTCAACGCAGAAACAACTGTCATCCAGACTCTAGCAGCTGTAAAGATGACCTTAAAGAATACGATAAATCTTTGGCTGATTATAATGACGCGTGCTCGAGCATTAAATCAACTGGCGCCTCGTGTGAAGAAAAAATGAAAGCTTGTCAAAAAAATCTGACAAGTTATTTTGAGCCAGCTGAAAAAGAAGAATCTAAGGAAGATAGCAGTGATATAATTAAATCATTCGCCAGCATGCTTATGCCATCTGGTGGCGCAACATCGCCAACTGGCGAAACCGTCAAACCACCGTACGACTCTTGCATTGAATTTGATAATGATAAAACAATCACAGCGCAAGATAAACTAGATAGTAAACTTGAAAAGCTAGAATCAAAAAAAGATTCTTACGATGACAAAATCCGAGATATTGAAGAAAAAATATCTAAATACAAAGAAGACGAAAATAAAGCCATCGAAGAATCTAAGGCTGACACAGAAAAGATTGATGAAGAAAAAAATAAATTTCAAAAAGAAACTGCAGAAGCAATTGCTAAACTAGATAAACAAAAAAGCGAAAAATACCGTGCCCAAGCCACAGCTTTGGCTGAAAGTGCGGTAAAAATTAGAAATATACAATCAGCTATGATTAAAAAACAAGAAGAAGCCGAAGCCAAAAAATTTGAACACCTACAAAACATGAAACAATTCGCTGAAGATAAAATATCGACTCAATGTAAAACTGCTGTCGATACAGCGAAGGCATGTTACGTGAAATCTGCAAAAGGTATTTTAGACCCGAAAGATACAACATGTTCTGGCATGGGTGCTTTCACTGGGAAAGGCGCAAAGGGTACTGCTGAGTTAAAAAGTAAAGTCGCAAAAATGCGTGATGCCTGCTTTGAACAAGCCAATATGGCTGTGAATAAAGCGAACTTTCAACAATCGCAAACATTGCGCTCTATAGAATCAGATATTAAAGAAAAAGCCAGTCAGATTACTGATTTAAATGACGCCAATGCGCGAAATGCAGAAAATCAAAAAGCAATCGATGCAGAATTTGATAAAGATAAATCCACAGAAGAACAAAGTTTAGATAAAAAAATGTCTGAATTTGCAACCAAAATTCAAAATATTACAGCTAAAGTCGAAGCCAAAAAACAGAAAATTGCCACTGATTATCAACGACTAAATTTAAACATATCTGAATTTAATAAGAAGAAAATGCAAATTGATAAAGATATTTTAGATGCGAAAAACAACAAGAAAAATTTCACACTGCCAATCACACAGGCTTCAAATATTTTAACAAAGCATTCAGGGAACAGACAGGCCGCCTATGCATCGTGTTGCCCTGAACAAGCTGATGGCACTAAAAATAAAGGGGCCCGCTGCAGCGAGCTTGCGCCGCCAAGAGGCTCGTCATCAAAAACATCCAATTTGGGTAACAAAAAATAGCCCTGCTTTCGTCCTGATAACAAGGTGCAAACTGCTACTTAATAAATGTAAAATTTGTTAAGCTGGCAGTCTATGTTGAAAAAAATTATTATTGGGTTTTTTGCGGTTGTTATTATATCTGTGGCTGGTTTATATCTGGCCTATCAGTCGGTGAAAAAAAGTTTACCCGAAGTTATTAAGCTTGAGGATTATAAACCCTTGTTGGTATCGCAGGTTTATGATCGCAATGGCAAAAAGGCTGGCGAATTTTTTCGTGAGCGTCGTGTTTTAATTCCGTATAATGAAATTCCAGACTTTGTCGTCAAAGCTTTTTTAGCAGCCGAAGATGACCAATTTTTTCAACACAACGGCATTAATCCACAGGCCCTGTTTCGTGCGGCGATCGCAAATATGCGTGCAGGGCGAAATGTTCAGGGTGGGTCAACGATCACGCAACAGGTTGCAAAAACATTGTTATTAAATGATAACAAAAAAACCTTTGGGCGAAAAATTCGCGATATTTTACTGGCGCTGCAAATGGAAGAAAATTTATCAAAAGAAGATATTTTATATCTGTACTTGAATCAAATTTATTTCGGACAAAGTGCTTATGGTATTGAAATGGCATCACAAAGTTATTTCAGAAAACCAGCAAAAAAATTAACAGTGCCCGAAGCCGCCATTTTAGCAGGGCTTCCGAAGGCGCCTTCTGATTTTTCTCCGACACGAAACCCCGTGCGTGCCAAAGAACGCCAAATTTATGTTTTAAAACGGATGGCCGAAAATAAATTCATCACCCACGAGGCGGCCGATGAATTTATTAAAACACCGCTGAAAGTATATTTACCGGAAGAGTACGACCAAAAAGCTCCGTTTTATATGGAAACCATTCGTCAGTTATTGGTTCAGCAATTGGGCGAAGATGTTATTTTAGATCAAGGTGTAAAAATTATTGCTGCACTTGATTTAGAAAATCAAAAATCAGCAAATCAGTCGGTAAAAAATGGGCTTAAAGAATTAGATAAGCGTCAAGGTTTTCGCGGTGCTGAAAAAAATATAGCTGATGATAAAGAGCGCACCGAGTTTTTATTAAAACAAAAAAAACAATTAATTTCCGATTCAAACCCCGAACGCACAATATTACCCGATGGCTCGTTCGCCGAAGTAGAAATTGTGTCTAAAAAAGGGAAGATCTCTGAAATTAAAAATAAAAAACAAATTCGATTGCCTTCGTATTTGGAAATAGGTAACACGTATAAAGGCGTCGTTAAACAAATCAATGATGATGTGGGTTACGTGGTGGTTGATCTGCCAGACACTGAAGGCATTATCGATTTTGAAACGATGACCTGGGCCCGAAAAGTTAATTTTGATATCAAATCAGAAAATGGCAAAATTAAAAAACCGTCAGTCGCTTTAAAAGTGGGTGACGTGATTGATGTGAAATTAATTTCAGAAAAATTAACGTGGGCTAAAACAAAAAATAAAAAGATAATACCGGCTCAGTTTGACATCAGTTCATATTTGGCTTTAGAGCTTGATCAAGAACCCCTTGTCGAGGGCTCTTTGTTGTCGATTGATCA
The DNA here is from genome assembly GCA_043767965.1 of Pseudobdellovibrionaceae bacterium. Classification (GTDB taxonomy): domain Bacteria; phylum Bdellovibrionota; class Bdellovibrionia; order Bdellovibrionales; family Bdellovibrionaceae; genus Pseudobdellovibrio. The sequence goes on along the minus strand of JAYVKY010000292.1, from coordinate 7,823 downwards.
AACGACTCAAGATGTATTAGCGATGGTCGGTGGTTACAGTTTTGGGCGCAATGAATATAACCGTGCTTTACAGGCCGCCCGACAAACTGGATCTGCCTTTAAGGCCATTGTCTATGCCGCCGCTTTAGAGAAAAATTATAATCCCTCGACCAGAATTATTGATGCACCAGTCGTTTACAAACAAATGGGTGCAGACGAAGAAGGCCAAGGTGACGAAAAAATATGGAAACCTTCAAACCACGGTCACGAATTCAGCGGAGAAATCACAATGCGAAATGCGCTCGTGAAATCATTGAATATTCCATCCGTTAAAATTATGGAAGATATCGGTGTTGATTATGCCACAGAATTTGCCAGACGTTTGGGTATTTTTTCAAAATTGAACCCCGATTTTACATTGGTGTTAGGATCTAGCTCTTTAACTTTATATGAAATGACAAAGGTTTTTTCAGAGCTCGGTCGCCTTGGCCAACGTACACATCCTGTCATTGTTAAAAAGGTAATAGATCGTAACGGCAAAGTACTTTTAGAAAATTTATCTTTAGAATCCAGATTTTTAAATGAAACTGAATCCATTGATCAAAATTTTGAGGACCAACGAAAAAAATATTTAACTAAAACTGAAAGCGAAGAAAATGCACAGCCTTCGCATTTATATTTTAATAATCCCGAACAACTGATCAGGCCAGAAACGGCCTACGTCATCACCGATATGTTGCGCGGAACAATCACTGACCCGAATGGCACCGGCGGAAGCGCCGCCCAATTAGGGCGTGACACCGCTGGAAAAACGGGAACAACAAATGGCTATGTTGATGCATGGTTTATGGGATATACAGCAAATGTGGCAACAGGCGTATGGGTCGGCTTTGATAAAGAAAAAACTATTGGTAAAGGCGAAGTCGGCGGGCGCGCTGCTTTGCCAATTTGGCTGGAATTTATGAAGGCCGTTCACGAGAAATTACCCGTGCTGACATTTACTATTCCTGCTGGCATTAAAACAGTTAAAATCGATGTCGACAGCGGTAAACTTGCAAACACATCAACCGTCAGAACTATTAACCAAGCCTTTATTGAGGGAACAGAACCTACCGCTGCAGCCAGCCGCACTGAAGAATCGACTGACTTTTTAAAGCAAGACTTAGGTGATTAAATACCAATGAGCAAAGCACAAAAGTCGATTCAAATCTGGGGTATTAAACAAAATAATTTAAAAAATATTGATGTTGAAATACCCTTAGGTAAAACCACCGTTATTTGCGGCCCATCAGGCTCTGGTAAAAGCTCTTTGGCCTTTGAAACATTATTTGCTGAAGGGCAACGACGTTTTATTGAAAGTATGTCGAATTACGCACGCCAATTTTTAAATAAAGCACCAAAACCTGATATCGAAGGTATTAATAATATTCCACCAGCGATTTCTATCGAACAAAAAAATACTGTGAAATCAAGCCGTTCGACCGTTGGAACCGCGACAGAGCTGATTGATTATCTGCGACTTTTGTATGAAAAAATTTCTGTACCGCATTGTCCGACACACGGCATACCTGCCAGCAAATTATCAACGACTGAAGCCACAGATTTGATTTTAGAAAAATTTAAAGGTCAACGTGGTTATATATTAGTTGAAATTCCGAAAGGGCAGCGCATTGTTGAAGGTAAAAAATTACATTCCTTACTTTTACAGGATGGTTACTTGCGAATCACCACCTTGAAGGAAAAAACAGGCAAAAAAAAATCTGATCCAACAATGTCCGCAATCCAAGATTTAATTGAAATTTCAGCGCCTGCGCAAATTAAAAAGGGCTTACCCGCAGATTCATTTTATATCGTCATTGATCGCATGTCTTTTTTAGAGGATGAAAAGGGTCGAATCACTGACTCAATTACCCAAGCCTACGAGGCCAGCACGAAATATTTATTGGGCACACTGATTCGGAAAGCTTTAGTTGTTACGACTGACGGCGAAACTTTAAAACTCAGCGAAGAGCCCGCCTGTTCAATTTGTGGTTACAATCCACCACAAATTACTTCAAAATTATTTTCTTTCAATTCACCCATTGGGGCCTGTCCCACGTGTAAAGGTTTTGGCAATATCTTAGAGCTGGATGAAGCAAAGGTTATACCAAATCCGAAGTTAAGTATTTCAGAGGGGGCCCTAAATCCCTTCACCATGCCGAGCGCCGAAGACGATAAAAAAGTTTTATTTGCCTACTGTAAAAAACAAAAAATTGATTTAAAAAAACCGTGGCAAGATTTACCAAAGATCCAACGTGATTTGATTTGGACTGGCAACAAAGATTTTTTTGGCGTCAAAGGCCTTTTTGAATACCTCGAACAAATGAAATACAAAATGCATGTCAGAGTGTTTATTTCACGCTTTAGATCCGGCAGGCAATGCCCAGATTGCCTGGGCAGCCGTTTACGCAATGATGTTCAACATATTTTAATTAATAATATGCCGATTACGGCACTGACTGCACTGACGATTGAAGATTTAAATATTTTTTTTGAAAAAATTATTTTAACAAAATACCAAATTGATTCAAGCGGTGAAGTTTTAAAACAAATCAGATCACGACTGAATTTTTTAATTCGCGTAGGGGTAAATTATCTGTCGCTCGATCGTGAAACCCGAACTTTATCAGGCGGTGAATATCAGCGCTTGGTTTTAGCCAATCAATTGGGTATGGGTTTGTCGCAAGCGCTTTATGTTTTAGACGAGCCTACCGTAGGACTTCACCCGCGTGATAACGACCGCTTGATTTCAATTTTAAATGATCTTAAAAATTTAGGGAATACTTTGGTTATTGTCGAACATGATCATGATGTCATCAAAAGTGCGGAACACATTATTGAAATGGGGCCAGGTTCTGGGTATTTAGGCGGAAAAATTGTCTACGCGGGCAGCCTTCAAGATTTTTATTCAAGTAGCGAATCGAATACAGCGATGTATTTAAAACCTCAGAAGGGCATACCACTTCGCACTGTTCGACCGGTAAATATGAATAACTACCGCTACAAATTAGAACTGACTGGTTGCGTGGGTCATAATCTTAAAAATATTGATGTTGAGATCCCATTAAACCGACTTGTCGCAATTACGGGTGTCAGTGGCTCTGGCAAATCCACACTTGTGACAAAAACTTTGTACCCGGCCTTGGCGCGTAAGTTAGAAATTGAATTTTTACCAGCTCAGAAATTTACAAAACTAGAAGGTGCGGATTCAGTTAAAAGTGTTTTATTGGTTGATCAATCAGCTATCGGTAAATCTGCGCGAAGTTCGCCGATTACCTATTTGAAAGCATTTGATCACATCAGAAATTTAATGGCCGCAATTCCCGACTCAGTTCAACGTGGTTACACCGCCGGCACGTTTAGTTTGAATGTCGATGGCGGTCGCTGTCCCGCCTGCCGGGGTACAGGTTTTGAAGAAATTGATATGCAGTTTATGGATAACGTGATTATACCGTGTGATGTGTGTGATGGTAAAAAATATAGAAATGAAATTCTAGAAATTACATTTAATCAAAAAAATGTTCACCAAATTTTATCAATGACTGTTCTTGAAGCCATGAATTTTTTTGTAGCGCATCCGAATATTAGAAAACCGCTTTCAGTTTTAAAAGAAGTTGGTCTTGATTATTTAACTTTAGGACAACCGGCCAATTCACTTAGCGGTGGTGAATCGCAGCGCCTAAAAATCGCTAAAGAGCTGTCACAGGTTTCGCAAAAAAACACATTGTACATTTTGGATGAGCCTACAACCGGTCTGCATTTTAAAGAAATTGCATTACTTATGAATGTTTTACATAAACTGATCGAGGCTGGTGGTTCAGTGATCGTCGTCGAGCATAATTTGGATGTCATTAAAAATGCAGACTACGTCATTGATATGGGCCCCGAAGCAGGTAAAGCCGGTGGTCAGATTGTCGCTATGGGCCCACCCGAAGCAATCCTGGCGCACAAAAAAAGCCTAACAGGCCAGTATCTTAAAAAACATTTGGGACTAAAATAGGAATAAAATGATTTCAAAAGAATTAAAAAGCGTTGTTTCAGATTTATGGGTGCACAAAAAAAAATTAGTTGTGGTCGCTATTGCAGGTATTGTGATGGCACTATGCAAAGGGTATTTACCGCTCTTTATTCAAAAAATGGTTTCCTATTCAAATTCCACTGAAAAATTATTTTCAATTGCGTGGATTGGTTTGGCCGTTGCACTGATCATGACCGTAAGTCGCTATATTCACATTTTTACAATGAATGTGATTTCAGAAAATGTTTCACAAACACTACGTGAAAAATTACAAAGAAAATTTGTTCATTTAGATTTAAAATTTCATAACAAATATGCAGCTGGAACTGGTGGGTTGCTGAGCCGTACATTTTTTGATGTTCGTACGATTCAAGATGGCCTAAGGCTTTTTGCGGACATGTTTAGCGCACCGTTGACGTTTATTTTTTTAATGATCGCCTTATTTAAACTTGAATTTCAATTAACACTTTATATTTTAATTGCGGCACCTTTATTGGCTGTATTGTTAAGGCAGGTTTCAAAAAGTATCCGAAAATATTCTGTATTAGGCACAACGCAACTTGAAAAAATTACGTCAACGATAAAAGAATCTTTGGACGGCGTCAGAACGATTCAGTCGTTTTCATTACAAGGTATATTGCAACAAAAATTATTTTCCCAAGGCGAAGAATACATTGGTATGCGTAAAAAAATTCACGCGCGTATCGAACTGATGGGGCCATTTACCGAACTTTTGGCAACAGTTATTGTTTTAGGTATTATTTTTTATTTTTCTACAAAAATTTCAAAAGGGACTGCCGACACAGGTCAATTGATCGGATTTATCACAGCAATGTTGCAAATTAATGAGCCCATTAAAAAATTCCAAGAAGCCTACGTGCGCATCCAAGAAACGCGCATCTCGGCCCAACGGATTTATTCAATGCTTGAAGAAGAAAGTGAACTTGAAAGCACAATTGAAACACAACCCGTCCCTATGGATTGGTCGTATATAGAATATAAAAATATTAATTTTTCATATAGCGACGCGCATATTTTACTAAAAAATTTCAATTTAAAAATACAGCGCGGACAAACAGTGGCCTTCGTAGGCGAAAGTGGCAGTGGTAAATCAACCATTGCCAACCTGTTGGCGCGCTTTTACGATCCACAATCAGGCAACATATTTTTTGATCAACAAAATATTAAGACGTTTTCCTTACAAGAGCTCAGAAAAAATATTTCTTTGGTTTCACAAGAAGTATTTTTATTTTCAGATTCTATCGAAAAAAATATTCAAGCCGGTTCAGATATTTTTGATTTTAAGAAAATACAGGCCTGTGCCAAGGCCGCTTTTGCTGATGATTTTATTTCACGACTGCCTGAAGGGTACCAAACAAATGTGGGCGAACGTGGAAACCTTTTATCAGGTGGCGAAAAACAACGGGTGGCCATTGCCAGAGCATTATATAAAGATTCTTCGATATTAATCTTAGACGAAGCCACAAGTGCTTTAGATTCTGTCAGTGAAGAACAAGTACAGCGGGGACTAAATATTTTAATGCGTGGGCGCACGACCTTTGTGATTGCCCACAGATTATCAACGATTCAAAATGCCGATCTGATTATTGTTATGAAGAACGGTACGATGATTGAATCTGGCACGCACCCTGAATTGATCGATGCTTGTGGCGAATATTATAAATTGTTCACTTCACAGACGAAAGCCTAGTCTTTTCAATTACCCATTAAGTCTGTCAACAAAATTGACGATAAGAACTTCGACAGTTGACCCCACTTTGGTGTCAAAAACATCTTCACAACGAGGTTGAAATGATTAATTGGAATGAATTTGAACATATTCATGTTATCAAAAAATTAAAACATGTTTTACAAACATGGTGGAATATCGATATCGTTTTCACAGACGAACGAGGCCAGCTGAAAGGTTTTGATAATGATAAAATTAACTATTCAAGCCCCGCTGTAAATTACCTAGTACATAAAGAAGTCACACAAAATGCCTTAGCGGAAATGGTTGCAACAACTATTAACGAGCTTCGACAGACGAACAATCATTACTCGTTTAAAAAGTGGGATGTCGCAGGTTTTGATATCTGTGTATTTCCGATTGTGATTGAAAATGATTTCGTTGGTACAGTGACAGCCTTAGGTTTTTTCAAAGAAGAAAATCAAGAGGGCGGCGGCACAGTTCAACGAATTAATGAAGTGCAAGAACGACTGGCTGCTTTCGGCTGCACGAGCGAGCTGATTGAAAAATCACTGGGTAAATTACAATATTTAAATGACACAAATAGAAGTCATTTTTGTGAATTGGTCGAACTCGTCGCCCAAGAAGTTGTCACTTTGCATGTCGAAATTTCAAGCCGTGAAAATAAAATTACTGAATTAAATAAAGAATTGGGCAATCGCTATAAATACGACAATATGATTGGTAAATCAAAACCAATGCAATCATTGTATGCGCTTTTAGATAAAATTAAATTTGCCGATTCAACAGTAATGATTCAAGGTGAAAATGGAACTGGTAAAGAATTAATTGCAAAATCAATTCACTATAATTCACACCGCAAAGATAAAAACTTTGTAATTCAGAACTGTTCTGCATTTAATGATAACCTCTTAGAATCAGAATTATTTGGCCACGTTAAGGGCTCTTTTACTGGCGCATTAAAAGATAAAAAAGGTCTTTTCGAAATGGCTGATAAAGGAACATTCTTTTTAGATGAAATCGGCGATACGTCGCCGCAAATGCAAGTAAAACTTCTGCGCGTTTTACAAGAGGGTACTTTTACACCCGTGGGCTCAACAGAAATGAAAAAAGTTGATGTCAGAATAGTTGCCGCAACAAATAGAAATTTACGCGAAATGGTCGAGACCGGCACATTCAGGGAAGATCTGTATTACCGCTTGAATGTTATTAATATTCGTGTGCCGCCATTACGTGAACGCAAAGAAGATATTCCTGTTTTGGTCGATTATTTTTTAACAAAAACCGCCGAGCAAACGAACAAACCCAAAAAAGGCCTTATGGGGCGGGCTATTGAAAAATTATATGATTACGCTTGGCCGGGTAATGTTCGCGAATTGCAAAATGAAATTGAAAGATTATGTGTATTATCAGGTGATGAAAATAAAATTGGTCATGAAATTTTGTCTCCAAAAATTTTAGAAGTTGGTGATAAGGGCAAAGTTCAGGGCTCAAGATTGCAAGGCAAATTAAAAGATGCCCTGGAAGATCTTGAACGTGAAATGATCAAAGAAGGTTTGCGTCGAACAGGATGGAATAAATCAAAGCTTGCAAAAGAGCTTGGCATCAGCCGCGCAGGCCTGATTATGAAGGTTGAAAAGTACGGCCTTGATAAACGTAAACTGGCCAGACCCAGCTAACGTGTGATTCAAATATTAAATTAAAAAAGGGGTATCGGTCACAACCGGTACCCCTTTTTTGTTTTAACCTATTTTCACTATTGATCAGAATTTTGAACAGCCTAAGGCCACGATATAACAGAACAATTCGTCAAATCAATCGACAGATAAAATATTCACACGTATTAAAATATAGAGTATTCAACTACCTACAGACTTCTTTGTAAAAAAGTGCCACCAGAGCATTTTTCGGCACACCGATTGTATGTATTTGAATAGAAGTTACGGGGAATTAATTACGTCATGGGGTTAGGTATGTTAAAAGAGCTATTAAACGGCGGAGTTTGGAATAAAACAAGCCAACTGATATTTGATAAGTACGGAAAAAAAATCGAATTTAAATTTTTAACCGTGCTTG
>JAYVKY010000291.1:0-2773 GCA_043767965.1 Pseudobdellovibrionaceae bacterium | reverse complement strand
CTCGGATGTTTTGTTAATTACCAATGAATAAGCTTAATCTTCGACGCTGTGAACTAACGTCGAACATTGGGATTGAGGGGGTTCTTGCAAGGTCAGGCTCTCTATTATTTGTAGTAATTTGTTTCGGCTGAATAGAGCCAACTTCACCTTTCTGGCTTTTTATTATGTACCGCAGCCATAAGCAGTCTACTCTGTAGCGTCGCTATGAATTTTTTCAATGGCCGCAAAAAAAACTTTCATTGAAACGGCATCATTGTGTGAAAGCATTCTGTGAAGAGTTTGTCGCGTGGTTCCGATGGCTTCGGCAAATTCTTCTTGATTGTTATATTTTGAACTATTTGAAATATATGAAGAAATAAGATCTGTGAGTGAAGCGACATCGCCTTCCTTTATATAATCAGACATCATATTTAGAACCTCGTTTGGGTTGCCAAATCGTTCCTTGAGAGCCATACGCTTATTATTTAGCTTATCATTAAGCTTATTATTAATTTTAAAATTCTCTTTAGATTTAAGTGCAGTTGAACTCATTATGACCTCTAATTTTTTTTAACAAGACTTTCTTTAACGACAACCATCAGATGCCATATCGGCAACCCAACAATATATATGTAACAAATGTATCGTATATAGTACATAAGTCAAGTATAAAAAACATGTAACCTCTTTTATTGAGACTATTTTAGATTTGGTTTAAAAAGAATAAATCCGTTGGTCGCTCATTTTCGAAAAAATTAAAATCTGGTTTTGCAATAATAGAACTCAGTTTAATTTTTGGTAACTTATTGAAATAACGAGGTTACTTGTTCGTACAGGAACGAAGTACAGACAAGTAAGCGGGATTGAGGATTTGCTTTACTTGTACAACTAATTGTAATATAATAGGCTAATATCGGAGAGGTTTTAATATGTTTAAAGATACAATTGTGGCATCAAAACTTAGAGAAAATATTGCCTATTATTTAAATTTGGCCAAGGGTAGAAATGTGGTACAAATTCTGCACCGAGGGCAGGAAGTAAAAGTTTTAATGTCGCAGAATTATTATTTAAGTTTGTTATCTAAGTTAGCCCTTTATGAAAAAGATAAAAGCGAAGTCAGCGTTGACTCTAAAACGTTTAATGAACTTGAGAATAATTTATTACAGAAATTAAGACTTCTGCAGGAAGAAGACTTAGTTCATGCTAAAATCAAAATGGGAAAAACAGGCATTAGAAAGGCATGAACAATGGGCTTTAACAATAGCGACAGAATTCACCATCACACACGCACGAACCTACCTGGCTGAGATAAATTCAAGCGTTGAACGAATCTCCGAATTTCCATTGATCGGTACGAAGTTCGGAACAATTGCCCGACCCGAGATGATGAGATATGTCACAAATAGCGGGTATTCGGTTTTTTATGAAATAGTGAAAAATGAAAATGAAAGTTTAATTCTGATTATTTCAATTATAAGAAATTTTGAATAATTTGAGGAATAGCCAAAACTATTATTTCACTGCAGTTTTACAAACTGCTTCGAGTTGTTCCAGCATATAATTGATACGCTGCTGATCTAGGGCTGGGTGTACGCCCACCCAAAATAAAGAGCGCATAACATTGTCGGTGTTTTTAAGTTCTTCATGAATCCGGTAATTAACATTTTTATAGGCGGGCTGTTTGATTAAATTACCAGCAAAAAATAAGCGGGTGCCGACTTTTCGTTCTTCAAGTTGAGCAACCACCTTTTCGCGATTAAGCCTATCGTGGGCATACATCGGAAAGCCAAACCAGCTGGGGTTGGTTTCAGGTGTAGCTTCGATGGGCGTGAAATTTTCTTTTAAAATCGGTGAAGATTTTATACCGTCATAAATAGTTTTCCAGTTTTTGCGGCGTTCAGAAATAAATTTTTCGACTTTATTTAATTGTGAAATCCCAAGGGCCGCCTGCATGTCGGTTACTTTTAAATTATAACCGATGTGCGAATACACATATTTATGATCATAACCGGGAGGCAATTCACCTAATGTCCAGCCAAAGCGTTTTTTACAGGTGTTGTCTTTGCCGGGTTCGCACCAGCAATCACGGCCCCAATCACGTATGCTTTCAGCGATTTTTTTAAATCGGCCGTCTTTAGACATCACGGCACCACCCTCGCCCATGGTGATATGATGAGCGGGATAAAAGCTGCTGGTGGCATATTCGCCGAAACTGCCGACATATTGATCTTTGATTGTGGCGCCAAGTGCATCGCAGCAGTCTTCAATTAAAAATAAACCTTCTTTTTTACACCAGTCGGCAATGATATCGGCGCGATATGGATTACCCAAACTATGGGCCAAAATAACGGCACGGGTTTTTGGCGTGCGTGCGGCCATTATTTTTTCTGGTAAGGCATTTAGGGTAACCGCATCGATATCGATAAAAACCGGCACCCAGTTGTTCTGGATAATCGGGTTAACAGTTGTGGGAAAGCCAGCGGCCACTGTGATAACTTCATCACCGGGCTCTAAAGGTTTAAAGCCCATATTCGTCATCTCATGCGAGCCTAGCGAGCTGATCGCGACCAGATTGGCGCTTGAGCCGCTATTAACCAATAATGATTTTGTTTTGCGACCAAAAAATTTACCGAACTCAGCTTCAAAATCACGTGCGTAACGCCCAGCCGTTAGCCACATATCAAGAGAGGCATCGATTAAATAACCAAGATCGTGTTCATCGACAACTTTGGCGGTTACGGGGATGTAGGTTTCGCCGGGGATAAAAGTTTTAGGTTGGTTGGTTGCTTTAAAA
>JAYVKY010000290.1:0-3363 GCA_043767965.1 Pseudobdellovibrionaceae bacterium | reverse complement strand
TAAAATATGATCAACCCCTTGATGAAGCCGAGGTGAATTTGTGTCGTGAATTTATACGGCGTCGATCTATGGGGGAACCCGTGGCATATATCATTCAAGAAAAGGGGTTTTATGGACTCAATTTTTTTGTTGAAAAGGGCGTTTTAGTCCCACGACCTGAAACCGAAATGCTTGTTGACGAAGCTTTGAAATTTTTTAAAACTCAGGCTTTCAAAAGTCCCAAAATTTTAGATTTAGGTGCTGGTAGTGGCTGTATTGGTTTATCAATATTAAAAAACTTTCCTCAGGCGACATTAACCGCAATTGAAAAATCTGTTATCGCACAAAATATTTTTAAAAAAAACGCAGCGGCCCTTGGCTTATCAGATCGCGCGTTACTTATTTGTTCTGATGTGGAATCCGTTGATTTTTCAAAACTAGGTACATTTGACTGCATTATTTCAAACCCCCCCTACATAGACATCAACGATACACGTGTTCAAAAATCAGTCCGCGAATTCGAGCCCGAAATTGCCCTGTTTGCCAATGACCGTGGTTTTTCTTTGCTTAAATCCTGGCCCGAAAAAACGAAATTAAATCTAAATGAAAAATCTTTGATGCTTTTTGAAATGGGTTCAGATCAGGGCCCAGAAATGCTTGCGTATTTTCAAGCGCTTTCATTTTTTAAAAATGTTTCTATTTTAAAAGACCTCTCAGGACTTGATCGCGTCATCAAAGCTGAACGATAATAATCTTATTAACTAATAAGGGATTTTTATGGACAAAATGCTAATCACTAGTGGACCTATTTTGAATGGTAAAATACCAACCAGTGGTGCAAAAAATGCAGCACTGCCGATTTTATTTTCTACGTTACTTGCAGAGGGCGAACATACTTTTGATAATGTTCCACTTTTGAAAGATATTGAATCCACAGCTGAATTGCTTGAAAGCCTGGGCTGCGAAAGCGAACGTGATGGTCATATTTTTAAAGTTCGTGTTACTAAATTAAAATCGTTCGAAGCCCATTATGACCTGGTTCGAAAAATGCGCGCAAGTATTTTATGTTTGGGTCCTATGCTTACTAAATACGGCGAAGCCATTGTATCTTTGCCTGGCGGGTGCGCCATCGGCAGCAGGCCGATTGATTTACATCTTGATGCCATGAAATCCCTGGGTGCTGAAATTCAGTTGCGCGACGGTTACGTCTTTGCAAAAGCAGATCCAAAAACAAAACGCCTGAAAGGCGCAACCGTATTGTTTGAAAAAACAACCGTCGGTGGCACGCAAAATTTAATGATGGCAGCGACTTTGGCGGATGGAACGACAACTATTGAAAATGCAGCTAAAGAACCCGAAAATGTCGACCTTGCAAATTACCTAAACAAAATGGGTGCAAAAATAACAGGGCACGGCACAAGTGTTATAAAAATAGTTGGTGTTGAAAAATTAACACCTGCACGTCATTCAATAATTCCAGATCGTATCGAAGCTGGTACATTATTAATTGCGGGCGCCATCACCGGCGGCGATGTCACTGTTGAAAAATGTCAACCTGAAGATTTAGAGGCTTTGGTTTTAAAGCTTCGCGAAAGCGGATTTAAAATCGATGTCACAAAAGATTCTTTGCGTGTTCATCCTCAAACAAAATTTAATGCTGTCGATATTACAACCGCACCGCACCCTTTGTTTGCGACCGATCTTCAAGCCCAGTTTATGGCATTAATGACCGTTGCACGTGGCACCAGTGTAATTACAGAAACTGTTTTTGAAAATCGTTTTATGCATGTGAATGAACTTATGCGTTTAGGTGCAGATATTACACCAAAAACACAAGTTGCTGTTGTCCGCGGTAGACCCGGAGGGCTATCTGCAGCGCCCGTGATGGCAACGGATCTGCGCGCGTCAGCATCTCTGGTGCTTGCTGGACTGATCGCAAAAGGCGAAACACTGGTTGGCCGTATTTATCATTTAGATCGCGGTTATGAAAATCTTGAAAGCAAGCTTTGCGCCTTAGGCGCAAAGGTAAAACGTGTTTTATAATTTTTTATTAGAAAATTTTGTTGAGAGAAAAAATTAAGGCTTAGTTGAGGAGGGGCCACAACTAAGCCTTGATAAAACAAGTTGCTATTGCTAGCAAAGTTTTAGAACTGAAATCTGGATTCATCAATCAAACTTTTGGACCTCGTTATTATCTGGGAGGGGATCCTGGATAATTACTTAATAGTCAGGCTTGACTGATGATCAATAAAAAAAACTACTAATGAGGCGGCGCTGGCCTTTGCTGAAATTATTAAAATAACAACAATGTACGCAACTGCTAACCATCTCAACATGAAATTCTACCTAGCAACGCCTATGCCAATTTTTGGTTGGCTGTATCGTGCCCAGTTCGCTTTACGGCTGACAAATCAAAAAAATAAGTTCCAAGTTGGGACTTGGCTGGTTCCAACTTTGGACTTTGGTCATAACTTGGGTCTTTCAATCATCTAAACATACACAGAACATGCCTAGTTTATTTATACTAATGACGGATGATAAAATCAAAAAATAGCCCCGAAGGGGCCGATCAATGGATGGTTAAATACGAAACCGAACAAGTTAAGGGACCGTATTCAACAGCAGCAATTTGTAAAATGATTGTTGAAGGCGTCTGTTCGGGCCAGGAGCAGGTTTCAACCTACCCAGATGGTGATTGGCGACCACTCTCAAAACAAAGCGAATTTTATGAGGCGCTTTTAGAATCTTTAGAAAATCCTATCGAGCGCGACGAAAAAAATGCAGCCAAAATGGATGCCGATACCATTGTTCGTCCAGCCACAAAAGCAATCGCCGAGCTGAGCCCCGAGGATATCGCACAAGTTCGTTTGGCAGAAGAAATCAAGGCCCTGGCTCAACAAAAAAATGGTGTCCCACCCATTGCACAAATTCAAAATTTACAAACTTTTACCAAAAATAATGAAGGCAATTCTAATGGACTAATTCAAGCCCGCGATCAACAGCTAACTATCGAGTTACAGCAAATTAAAAAACTACGCATCAAAGAAATAAAAAAAATACTACCAATGGCATTGGTGCTGATTTGTTTGTTGGTTGTCGGAGGATATTTTTTACTGACAGACCCTGACACTTCAAGGCAGGGCTGGGTCTTAATTACACCGCAAAAAAACAAACCCACTGTAACTGATGCGGATTTAAAATCATATAAAATTAAAGCCCTGTCCTTAATTAAAACTGGAAACCTCGAGGATCTTTTAACGGCTCAAAAAAATTTGGTCGCTGCAGTTGAGGGTTCGACGCAAGATTTAGAATCGCGTGGGCTATTATGTGTAGTTTATAATTTTTTATGGCCTTACACAAAACAGTCTGCTGACGATTTAAAGG
>JAYVKY010000289.1:0-4020 GCA_043767965.1 Pseudobdellovibrionaceae bacterium | reverse complement strand
AGATCAAAAAATAATGTCAGACATTATTAAAGTGTTCGGAACACCCGATAAACGCGGGAATGGTTAAGCCATTCCCGAATTAACAGATGGTTAAGCCATTCCCCGATAAAACTAAATCCCCGATTTATGCCGTTCACTATCGTCAACCACCGACTGCACCCCGCCTTTAAGATTCGCCCGGTATGCCAGATGTTTAATATCGTAATTAAAATTTGCACCATTCACACCGGGCGTTTGCCATTCAGGCCCCAAACGAATGGCATCAACGGGACAGGCTTCTTCACAAAATCCACAAAACACACACCGTAACATATCGATTTCATAGCTGATCGGAAATTTTTCAACAGCGGCATCTGGATGTTCTGAGGCATGAATCGTAATACATTCCGCCGGGCAATACGTCGCACACAACATACACGCCGTGCAACGAAGTGAGCCATCTTTTTTAACTGTTAAAACATGATTGCCCTTAAATCTGGGCGAATATTCATATTTTTGTTCTGGGTAGTTCAGTGTGATCATTTCTTTTTTATTGAAAAGATTTTTAACAAGATGCTTTGCGGTGATACCCAGACCGGTAAAAATACCTGGCAAATACCACTGGCTTGATTTTGAATCATTTTTGACGACCGACATTAAAATTGCCCCCTGTTAAATACAAATTCATTTTTCTTACGATGCTCTAACACCACTTGATCTGATCGCTGGTGTGTTGATAAAAATAAGTTTTCTTCACTGGTTGCTGCAATTTTTAAATCGATACCCGACATTAATTGCGCAGCTTCTGTGACTGTTAAGGCTTCGCTGATCACTGTTGTTACTTTATTAAATTTTTGCGAAAGACCCGCATGGTTTATGAATGTTCCGTCTTTTTCGATGTACGTCTTTAATGGAATCACGGTGACATTTTTTATAGATTTGATATATTCCCATTGCGGAAGGCTCGCTGACGTTAAATAAATCAAGTGATCGGCTTTAGCGAATAAATTTAATTTAGATTCGATATCTGTATAAGCCGCAATATTTTCTGGGCCAACGACAATTAAATTTTTAATGAGGCCTTTTGATAATTGCGCTTCAAGATCTGACCATTTTGAAGTCAACCCGTATTTATTTAATACTTGTAATAATCCCTTGGTATTTGGGTTTTTGTCCCCACGAATTAATAATCCGTCAAAATCATTTGCCGTGGATTCATTATTGTTCCAGTGAAAAATATTTTTAGATTTCATTTGGTTTACCAATACAGAAACAATGGCTTCGTACTCTTCAACAGTGTGTTGACCGGTTAAGACCAAACCGATTTCATCGGCTTTTGCTGCTTTTAGAGTCTCGGACAAATTTTTGGCCGCTGACCCTGCCGTATTTTCAAAGCCCCAAGATCCGTTTTTAAACTGATAGGATTTTAATAATCTTGATTCTTTATTCACAAATTTATAGGTGTTACGTCCATCGTCACACATCCAGTAACCGTTCACAGCCTCATTATGTTTTGGTTTAATTCTGAATAAACCTTCTTTATTAAAATATACTTTTGTACTGCATCCTGTTGAACAGCCATTACAAATGGTCTCGGCATCTTTCAAATACCAAGCCCGCTGTCGAAATCTGAAATCTTTCGACGTTAATGCGCCCACGGGGCAAAGATCAACGGTATTTAATGAATATTTGTTGTCTAATTTTTTTCCATCATGAGTTCCAATTTCAGCATGATCACCCCGACTGAAAATTCCTAATTCATGTGTTTTTGAAACTTCATCTGTAAAACGAACACAGCGAGAACATAAAATACAACGTTCAGAATCAAGAACCACTGTGGGGCCTAGGTCGACAACCTTGTGTTTTTTTGTTTTAGGCTCGGCCATTTCTGAATTGTATTGACCGAATTCCATGTACTGATCTTGCAGACCGCATTCCCCCGCCTGATCACACACCGGACAATCCAATGGATGATTTATCAAATGGAAGTCCAGACCCCATTTTGTGGCTTCAATCACCTTGGGTGATGTGTTATTAATTTTCATACCTTCCATCACTGTTGTATTACACGCAATTTGCAATCGTGGATTGCCTTCGATTTCAACCATACACAACCGACAAACACCCGCGATACTTAAACCAGGGTGCCAACAGTAATGTGCAATTTTTTGCTGATTTTCATACATCGCTTGGATGATTGTGGAACCTTCTTTAACTTCAAGCTCGGTCCCGTTGATCGTGCATTTAATTAATTTTTTTTGCGTATTTGACTCAGCTGGCATTAGTGGGCTCCTGTAGCAGACATGTAGGACGGAGTTTTATAAGTTACACCTTTAACTTTGGATTTACCCTCGCGAACATAATATTCAAATTCATCACGAAATTTGGGAACAAAACTTAAGACTGGTAATGCCGCCGCATCTGATAGCGCACAAATTGTTTTACCCTTCATATTATCAGCAATTTTTAATAATAATTCGATATCTGAAAGTCTGCCCTTACCTGATAAAATTGAAGTTGTAATTTTATCAAGCCATCCCGTGCCTTCACGGCAAGGTGTGCACTGACCACATGATTCGTGATGATAAAAATGCATCAAATTTGCAAGGCATTCGACCATGCATTTTGAATCATCAATAACAATGATCGCCCCAGAACCCAGCATCGTACCCATTTGTGCAAGGCCTTCATAATCAAGTGTTGCACGCTCGGCCTCTTCAGCCGTCAACACCGGAGCCGATGACCCACCTGGAATAACAGCCTTTAAACGCCTGCCGGGTTTCATTCCACCGCCTAGGCCAAAGATCATATCTTTTAAGGGAAATGCCAATGGCACTTCATAATTACCGGGCTTAATAATATTACCTGATAACGAAAATAATTTTGTGCCTGCGGATTTTTCAGTGCCATACTTTCTGTATCCAGCAACACCGTCACGCAAAATATATTTTACGGCAGCTAAAGTTTCAACATTGTTAACTATTGTTGGTTTTTTTAAATACCCTTGAATCGCCGGAAAAGGTGGTTTTAATTTAGGTTGCCCCTTCAGGCCTTCCAGTGATGAAATCATACCGGTTTCTTCACCACAAATGTAAGCCCCAGCACCACGATAGACATCCATATCATGATCAAAACCTGAACCTAAAATATTTTTTCCTAAAAAACCAGCCGCATAGGCCTCTTGAATTGCAGATTCTAGCGCCTGAATTGAATAATCGTATTCGCCACGAACATAGATATAAGATTTTTTTGAACTAATCGCGAAACCTGAAATAATCATACCTTCGATCAGCTGGTGCGGCGCTTTCTCCATCATCATGCGGTCTTTGAATGTACCCGGCTCGCCCTCGTCAGCATTACAAAGTAAATACCTGGGTTCATTATTTTTAGGCAAGAAACCCCATTTCATACCCGTCGCAAATCCTGCGCCACCACGACCTCGAAGGCCCGATGCTTTGACCAGATCAATAATTTCTTGCGGTTGCATTTTCAGCGCCTTGGGTAACTGAATATAGCCACCATTTTTTTTGTAACCATCCAAGGTTTTAAATTCAGGCAAATGGTAAAATTCCGTTAAGTATTTTGTTTCTTGCTGAGATGTTGATGCAGACATTATTTTAATCCTCGTAAAATATTCATCGCTGATTCATTTGTTAAGTTTTCATAATACTGAGCAGTTCCGTCTTGCTTTGTAATTTGCATCATCGGAGCCGTTCCACACGAGCCTAAGCATTCGGCCTCGGTCACTGTAAAATTACCATCTTTAGATACATCACCCAATTTAACATGCAATTCATTACAAATGTGTTCAGTTAACTCAGAGGCGCCATTCAACATGCAAGATAATGTTCTGCACACTTGAATATGATTTTTGCCAACACTTGTTTTGTTGTACATTGTGTAAAAAGTGAAAACTTCATTAATTTGTGATTCGGGAATTTCCATCACCTTTGATAACTCGCGAATCACATCTGGTGTAATATGCCCTTTGTTTTCTTTTTGCCCGATATACAATGCCGGCAGCACTGCGGATTGTTTTGA
>JAYVKY010000288.1:0-3121 GCA_043767965.1 Pseudobdellovibrionaceae bacterium | reverse complement strand
AACAACAAGTATTAAATCAATTTGAAATACTTTCTGTTCTGTTAAGATGCGATAGGTCACTTCTTCGTCAGCCGATTTTGGGGACAAAGAATAGACTCCTGGTGTATCAAAAATATGATAGAGTTGAAAGTTTTTCTCAGAAAATTTTTGTATGAGTTCTGGCCTTAACTCGCCTTTTGAAAACTCAATCGTTGCACCGGGGTAATTTACCGTTTTGTGATTTGAACCCGTCAACCAATTATATAAAGTTGTCTTCCCCGAATTCGGAGAACCAATCAGTGCAATATTTAAAATTTTAGGCATGACATCTCCGTTTGATTCAGTGCTAAAATTGTCTGATCAAATTTTAAAATTGTAATCTGACCAAAGGATACAGTACGTAAAATTTCAATTTCTTGACCTTCAAAAAGGCCCAGATCGTAAAGCCTTTCTAGAATACCGCTCATGTCGGGATCGATAGATGTTAATTTTTTAACAATTTTTAAATTACTCATAAATATAAATAAACACATGCGGTAGTTATTAATCAATTAAATTGAACTGAACCTATCTAAATGAAAACCTATTGATAGTAAGCGTGCATCATGAACACTTTTTGATTTGGGTTAGGCAAATTTTGTAAAAATGCTGCTGATAATTCAGAACAGCACATAGCCCATGGTCTAGTTCTGTATAAATGCTGATCGACCTACTAAAGTCGATCAGCACAAGGTCCGAATCAGGCCCCATGAACCAACTTAAATACATCATTTATTCTTTAATTTTGCTGACATACCCCATAGGCCTTCAGGCCACTATTTTACACTGGCCGGAATGTCTAAAGGGTGAATTATTCCTACAGAATAAAACAGCCACACCACAGAAAGTCTGGCTGCAAACATTTGACCCCAGATTAAATTCCGAAATTGAAATCGAATTGCCACAATTAAAACTCGTCCAGATACCTATTCTTATGAAAACTAAAACCGAACGAAATTCGGTATTTCACCAGATGGGTACAAAAGATATCGAAGCCAAATTTCAATGTACTGACAAAAGCTATTTGGCCACTAGCCTTGAGGGCGGTGTACAAACTTTTCGAAAATCTGATTTAGCCCAACAAGTTGTCTATATCAAAAATTTATTTTCAGAAAAAAATAAATTTAAAATAGAAGTTTTAAATCAATTCAGACAACCCATTCATACGATCTTTAAATTAATGAACTCGAATGAACAAAGAAAAATTATGTTACTTAGTAATCCAGATCTTTTTTATGTGCGCGTAAGTGCAGAAAATAAATTTGCAGCCTTCAATTTGAATTCGAAGGGGTCGCAAAATGCAATGATGGCTGACGTGCAAGTAGTACCTGAAAATACAGAGGGTGTGTTTTTCGAGATTGGCCCCAGAACTGGTACCGGAGATTCCTTTACGGTGATGATCAAAAATCCTGCTTTAATTGAAAAAGCCAGATTACAAATCACAAACCCCTCTTTAGAAAAAATGCTATTTGCAAAAGTACAAAAAGGTCATAATAATCAAAATCGCAATTTGGCATCAACTACAAAGTCACTTTGGAACTGGTCTGTGACAGAAGTCACCAATATTGCAGATATCGGCAGTACAGCTTGTAATGGACTGCCACAAATTGTTGATGATCGAATTGATTTTTGGGTGAAAGACCCAGGGCGAATTTGTTTTTGGACGTACAGAATAAAACGTGAAGTGCCAGCACAAGAAATCGCGACCGGACAAAAAATAAATTAAGAATTAAATTAACTTTGACCAACAAAAGATTTCGCACTTTGGCCGAGGGTTTCTTGGATATCGACTTCGATACCCGATACACCCAATGATTTAAATTCTTTAAATAAATTCTCTGCCATTAACATTGATAACTGTTCGACGCTGGTATTAGTTATAGGCAACCAAATTGTTTCACTGACAGGGAAAGAATAAAATCGATCCCGAAAATAAATTTCATAATTTTTTGAGTCATTTGATTTTTTATATTTCATATCGGGATGTTTTGCTGGCAATAAGACATGTTCGTCCCACAGATCACAATGTGCTTTAACGGCCTTTTTAATCACTGAAAAATCAATAAAATAGCCTTTTTCTAAATACTGTTCAGGTTTTGGCCCATGCAGTTCAATTTGAACTTGGTAATTATGCCCGTGCAGCATTTCAGCAAGAAGATCATCAAAAATTAAGAAATGAGCTGACGAAAATTTAAAATTTTGCTTAGCTAGATGTAATTTTGTATTTTTTAACATAAGGACAATATAGCAATGAACTTTGAATTAAAACAGCATTTTCAAATTGAATCAGCCAGGTTTTTACCCCACTTAGACAAAAATCACCCCTGTTCACATATGCACGGCCACAGTTTTAAAATAGTGTTGTCCATTCTCGGCCCCTTAGATTCACAAATCGGCTGGGTTATGGATTACCACGAAATAACAAGGGTCATGGCCCCGCTGTTGTCACTGTTGGACCATAAGGTTTTAAATGAAGTTTCGGGGCTTGAAAATCCGACGTCAGAACATTTGGCAAAATGGCTTTATGAAAAAGTGAAAGAAAAAATCCCACAACTAAAATCTGTCAATATTTCTGAAACTCCTAATACAGAATGTATTTATCCAGCATTTAATTAAATTTAGTTAAATTCTGAATTTACTTTTACAGCCCTATTATGGAACACGGACAAATCTTGAATATCTAAGGTATTTTTTTGGTACAACATCACAACCGTTGAACCCATGCGAAACATGCCCAACTCTTGACCTTTAGTAATTTGAATATTTAAATTCTTTTTTGTAAGTGGTTTTGATAAAATCAGTTGATTGCCTTGTATTTCTGAATCGACAGTTAAAATAATCTGACCGACGTTGGTGGCTCCGACAAAAATCAAATTAACCAAACCACGGTCTGTTTGAATTTCGATACAGACTCGTTCGTTCACCGAAAACAATTCGGGCACATTTTCAGTCGACCAATTGTTCACTGGCCATAAGTTTCCAGGGATATGCGTAATTTTTTGAATTGCACCATTCACTGGCGCATGCACACGATGATAATCTGTCGGGCACAAATAATAAGTTAAAAAATAACCTTCATTATATTTTGCTAACGCCTCAGAAT
>JAYVKY010000287.1:0-3447 GCA_043767965.1 Pseudobdellovibrionaceae bacterium | reverse complement strand
CTCAGTCGAGTTTTACGCTCTACAAACGTTGTTTGCTTTTAAAATTGTCGTAAAAAACGAATGAGAGGAATAGAGTATATGAAAATTTCATTAAAGTGGTTAAATGATTTTGTTGATGTCGCTGAGTACTTTGAAAATCCGACAGCGCTTGCTGACTTATTGACTAAGGCTGGTCTTGAAGTTGAAGAAATGACCAATCGATCAAAAGATTTTCAAAATGTTGTTGTTGGATTAATTAAAATTAAAGACAAACACCCAAATGCCGACAAATTATCACTGTGCCAAGTTGAAATTGAAAATGGGAAAATTGAACAAATTGTTTGTGGTGCCCAGAATCATAAAGTCGGTGACAAGGTGATCGTGGCCTTGCCAGGTGCAGTTTTACCTGGGAATTTTGCGATCAAAAAATCAAAAATAAGAGACATCGAAAGTAACGGGATGCTGTGCTCGCTGAAAGAGCTTGGTCTTGCTGTAACCAGTGACGGTATTGAGATACTCAGTGCCGAAGCAACAACGGGAGTGTCATATGCGGAATTTGCGGGTTACAATGATATCAACTTTGAACTTAAAGTTACACCCAATCGTGCAGATTGTTTAAGTCATTTTGGCTTAGCGCGCGAAATCGGTTGTTTATTAAATAAAAAAATAAAAAAACCAGCCCTACAAACAGAATTTTCAAAAGAATTAACTTCTGAAAAAATCAAATTATTTATCAATAATTCGGAACAGTGCCCCAGATACTGTGGCCGATATATTGCGGGGGTTGAAATTTCCGCAAGCCCTGCGTGGCTAAAAACAAGACTTGAATCAGTAGGCCTGAATTCAATTAATAATGTTGTCGACGTGACAAATTATGTGATGTTAGAGATGGGTCAGCCGCTACATGCTTTCGATGCGGATTTAATTTCTGGGGCGCAGATTATTGTGCGAAATGCGCAACCTGATGAAAAATTTAAAACTTTGAAAGAACAAGATTTAAATTTGAAAGGCGAAGAATTATTGATTTGTGATTCTGAAAAAGCTGTGGCCCTTGCCGGAGTCATTGGCGGCCTAAATTCAGGAGTCAGTTTAACAACAAAAAATATTTTTTTAGAAAGTGCAAATTTTCAGGCGATGTCAGTTAGAAAATCATCACGCGGTCATGGTATTGAAACGGATTCGGCCTACAGATTTTCTCGCGGAGTCGACCCTAGTCAAACACAAGAAATCATGGATCGCGCTGTCTATTTAATTCAACAAGTGGCTGGTGGAGTTGCCTTTTCGGGGCATCATGATGTTTACCCAAAACCAATTATAAAAAAACCAATTCAAATTAACATACAAACAATCAGTGATCGTTTGGGCTATGTTGCCGATAGCAAAGTATTCGAACAATATATGCTTGGTCTGAATTGTCAAATCGAGAAAAAAGACAATCAGTACTTTGTAACGCCTCCGTTGTTTCGCTTTGATCTAGAATGCGATATGGATCTTGTGGAAGAGTACGCACGCCTGCGCGGATATGAATATATTACAGAAACTTTACCTATTTTTTCAAAAGAGCCCATGAAGCATGATTTAAAATACTTAAATCAAACAAAATTATCTGAATTTTTCAGAGCCGAAAATTTTTCACGAGCGTTTAATTATGCCTTTGCCAATGAAGTCGCAGAGGACGCATTTTTAGGCGAATGTCTTGGCTATGAAAAGTGGGGATTAAAAGTTGATGCGAATCCAATTCGTATTCTAAATCCTTTAAGTGAAGAAATGAATATCATGCGCAGATCGCTTTCAAATCTTTTATGGAAAAACGTAACAGAGAACTATCATGCCGGAAATACGAAAGGCTCGCTTTTTGAAATGGGTTCGGTTTTTTTGAAAGAAAATACAGAATATAAGGAAAATCAAAGACTGTGTTTAGTGATGTGGGGTGAACCATTTGGTCTGTATGCTGATCAAACGCCGTTAATTTATAAAATGAAATCCACGTTAGAAAAATTATTTTCATTTTTACAAATTTCGGCGGCTACTTTTCAAGATCAAATAAATCCGCCTGCATTTTTACACAAAGGTCAGTGCACAAGCCTTTTTGTCGAGGGTAAAACAATCGGTTTTTTAGGTTCGATGCATCCCCACTTGTTAAATAATTCAAAAATCAGAGTCCCCGTTGTGATCTGTGAAATAAATTTAGATGTGTTGGTCCCAGATCAGACGCGACCACTTAAATTCAAATCGCTCTCGGGATTTCAAGCTGTCGACCGTGATTTTTCTTTTATGATGGATTCCCAAAAACCGGTCGGGGATTTATTGAAAGAACTGAAAAAATCGGCTGGAGCTAATTTTAAAGAGAGCACCATTTTTGATATCTATGAAGGTGACAAATTACCTTCAGGCCAAAAATCTGTGGCCGTCAGGCTGGTTTTACAAAGTTTTGATCAGGCAATGACCGAGGATATGATCAATCTTATTTCGCAAAAAGCGATCGCAAATATCGAAAAAAATGTCGGGGCTAAGCTGAGATCTTAGGTCTTATTGGCCTTAGCTTGGTTCAGTTCTTTTACGTCTAATTGCGTTGAAATAAAAGGTCTAGTTATTGTCGAAAACTTGATTCATTTCAGTTACTTGGTAGCATTATCAGAGCTTATAAAGAACAGGTGAAATTATGGCTGGTCAAAATATAGGAAACTCAACAGTTACAAAAGCAGATATTGTTGAAAAAGTTTACGAGACAATTGGTTTTTCAAAAAAAGAAGCCAGTGAGTTGGTCGAGCTCGTTTTTAATTCGTTGAAACTGACTTTACAAGCTGGTGAAAAAGTTAAAATTTCTGGTTTTGGTAATTTTTTAGTTCGTGGCAAGAACGAACGCATCGGTCGCAACCCGCAAACCGGTGAGCAGATTAAAATTTCAGCCCGTCGTGTTTTAACATTCAGACCTAGTCAGGTTTTAAAAGCGATGCTGAACGGCGAAGAGTATGCTCATTTAATCGGTAAAGATGACGAGGACGATGATGAATAATAATGATAGTAATAATAATAGTTATACAGTTGAAGAAATTATTTTAGAAGACGCTTTTTTAAAAAAAGAAGTTTTAACTGAAACTGAAGCTGAAGTAAAAACGGAACTTAAAGCTGAATCGTCATTGATGCCCAGTATTTTAGTCGACGAATTATTATTATCAGAAATCAAATCCATACCAGATCGTTTTGGCTTTAAAATTGGTGATGTCGCAGATTTATTAGGAATCAAACAGTATGTTTTAAGGTACTGGGAACAAGAATTTGATTTATTAAATCCTAAAAAAGCATCTAACAATCAACGTATGTATACAAAAAAAGACGTCGAAAACGCATTTTTAATTCGAAAACTTTTATACCGCGACAAGTTCTCGATCGAGGGCGCAAGGCGTGCTGTTAAAGACGTAAAATTCGCAGTTAAAAAAGAAAAAAATCTATCCTCTGCTATGGACA
>JAYVKY010000286.1:0-2490 GCA_043767965.1 Pseudobdellovibrionaceae bacterium | reverse complement strand
TGACCAAATAATAAAAATAAGAATAATAATCCTTAAAACCATTAAAGTGATCACTAAAAACCTTCGAATAGATACATACGGTGTATTCATTCCGGATCTCGTCCTTTCTCGGAGGCGAAGTCCTTCTATAGCGAATCTTGCGGTCAGCACTATTCGCTATAGCTTTTTTTGTGCCACAGACTAAATCAAAGCCTAGTTATTTTCAGTCTGTTTTCTGGACTGCGCCCACGGTCCACATAAACCGATAACACTATATCAAACACAGGAGAACTTTGATGAAAATACTATCTTTGCAAATGGGTTATGAAATTAAGACAGCAAATGGCCCCGTTTTAAAGCCGACAGAAATTAAAATTTGGGACCAAAATTCAAGGTTTTCAGAATTTACGCCGCAAGCGCCGTTTAAATATATGAATGATGCTCTGATTGGGCTGACGTTTCAAAAAATGAGTGGCTTTAAAAATTTAACATTTACTGACCGTGTATTTGCTGAACAATCATTGAAAGCCTTAGAACCCTATTTTGAATTGTATCAAAAATCTGCAACAAAATTAAAATCTGTCATACAAAAAATTAAACCAGAGCATCAATTGGCCGCAGAAAATTTTGAAAAAAAATTCAATGATTTCTGGAGTCAAACAATCACGGCCACTGAATTGTCATTTAAGTTTTTTGGCAAGGCCTTGGAAATTATTAATTCTTTTGAAAACGAATTGGGAAAACCATTTATCTATAATTTTTCGGTCAAGTTTTCAGAAGGTTTTACAGAGAAATTAGTCTGTTTTTATTCTTTGTTGTTTCACTTAAGAAGCGTGATTGCATTAGATCACAATGCTCGTGTCGATGATACTGTTTTTGAATCTATTAAGTGTGATTCGATCGCTGATTATTTGCCTAAGGCCGATTTTACGGTGAACGATGCGATGTTATACTGGCAGTTTAAAAAATTATCAACGCCCTTCGTAGGCCACAAAGACAAAGATGTTCGCATTGAAAAATTATTTTTAAATCCTTTAGAGCGCGCTTTTTTTCAGTACAATCACAATGCTTGCGCACTGATCGATAATTTACCACTGGGGTTTTTAACCTCGCATTCACAAACTGAGCTTGAAGACCTGCTTCATGACGTACAAATGGACTGGTTATTAGGCTCGAGTACCGGGATATTATTTCGATTACGTGAAGAAACTTTTGGCTTAGTGCACGGCTATGATAAAATTTTTTGGCCTGATGCCATCGCCGCCAAAAATAAAAAATCGTCAAGTTTGAAAATTTGTTTTGAACTGAACGAGGGCAATGTTTTCGGGAATAGTTCAGCCGCATAGAAGCTATATGGCAGCTATATGGCTGCAATTTTTGCGGCTTTCCATTTCTTATACATATAGATAGCTCCGCCAAAAATAAGTAATATTAAAATTACAAATTTAAATTGCTTAAATACGCCCAAAATCTGTTCACCGAAATGGGCCAACAATAAAATTTGTGTTGGTACTGAAATCAGTGCGGCCACCCCGTCCACCAAGGCAAATTGCCAGGCCGGAAACTTCACCATGCCACAGGCGAGGTGCCCAGGGAATCTAAGCCCTGGCGTAAATCTGAAAATTCCGCAGGCTAATGCGCCGTATTTTCTTGTCCATCTTTCGATTTTTTTTCGGCTCTCTGGTGTAATGACTTTTTTGATGGGGCCCCAATTAAATATTTTGACTCCGAAAAAACGACCAAAACAATAAATCAAAAAATCAGAACAAAGCACAGCCGCATACGCTGCGATCGCAGCCGTTGTCGCATGCACATAGGGCGCGCCGACATATGGCGGGGGATATTTATCTGGATTTGCACCCATATAGGCCAGAATACCTACGCTAACTAGGGTGACCTCTTCGGGCAACGGCAGGCCTACAGATGACAATAACATCATTATGACTAGAAAAAAATAAACCCACATTGGTTGATAAGCATAATCTGCTAAGCATATAAGTTTATCTGAATTATGAATAAGACAAGTTACTGTTTCTGAAATCATGATCTGACAAGTGTGAATGGGTTCAGGCAAAAAGTTAAGTGCTTGAATACAACCGCCACGCTGTGCTATTTGAATTTCATGCAAACAAATGTATCTTCTCAAGGTTTCGAGTACGGAGTTAAACATTTTTCTGTTCCCTACAAAGGTCGGGCTATCGATCTAATTCAATCTGTCTTAAATTTAAGCGCTAGTAGTTTTATGGAGCTTTTTAAATTGGGCTCTATTTACACGAATGGTCAACGTCTGATCGACTTCAATTTAATGATCCAAGCCAATTCACCGATCAGAGTTCACACCAAACCACGCAGATATTTTTGCGAATACGACTGGGTAACATTTATTGTTTTTGAAAACTCTGATTTTTTAATTTTAAATAAACCTTCAGGCTTACCAAGTCATCCCTCTGTCGATAACATTATTGAAAACTCTTTAACACAAATCGAATCTGCCGTTGGTCAGAAAGATCG
>JAYVKY010000285.1:0-2396 GCA_043767965.1 Pseudobdellovibrionaceae bacterium | reverse complement strand
CGAAGATTCATTAAAAAAGGCAGGCCTTTGGAATGAAGTCAGCGACAGACTAGGTTCACCAGCGTCGTCATTATCGGGTGGCCAGCAGCAACGACTTTGCATTGCTCGTGCCTTGGCCGTCGAGCCTGAAATTTTATTATTAGACGAGCCCACATCGGCACTTGATCCGATCTCGTCAGCGCACATTGAAGAGCTTTTGCGGGAACTTAAAAAAACAGTCACCATATTAATGGTGACACACAATTTGCATCAAGCGGGCAGGGCTTCTGATTATACAGCATTTATGTACTTGGGTGATTTGATCGAATTTGGTGAAAGTACGCAAGTTTTTACAAATCCAAAAAACGAACGCACAGAAAATTATATCACAGGACGGTTTGGATAAATTATGATTAAAAAAGCAGTTATTCCCGCAGCAGGATTAGGGACCCGGTTTTTTCCGGCAACGAAAACAATCCCCAAAGAAATGCTTCCGATTGTGGATAGGCCCATAATTTTGTATGTCATCGAAGAAGCCCTCGAAGCCGGCATTGAAGATATTATTTTAATTCAAGGTCGCGGAAAAACTGCGATCGAAGATTTTTTTGATGTTTCATACGAACTTGAAGATAAATTAATGAAAGACGGTAAATCTGAAATCTTAGAAAGTCTTCATCGTATCAGAAATAACGTAAATATTATTTCGATCAGGCAGAAATCCGCACTGGGTTTGGGACACGCAGTAAAATGTGCAAAACCTGTCGTGGGTTCAGAGCCCTTTGCCGTACTTTTAGGGGATGAAATTACTTTAACAAAATCACGATCAGAAAATATCACCAGTTTTCTATGTGATCAGTTTCAGAAAACTAAAGAAAGTTCTGTTTGGGTGCTTCCAGTTGAAAAAGAAAATACACATAAATATGGGATCGTTGATTTTGGCTTTAAAGATTCAACAGATTTGTCAAAAGGCCTGCAGGCCTTAGGCGTTATTGAAAAACCACAGCCAGAATCAGCACCGTCATTATGGGCTTTGCCAGGGCGTTACGTGTTTAGTTCACAAATTTTAGATATTCTAGAAAACACCAAGGCTGGAATAAACGGCGAAATTCAGCTCAGTGATGCCATGAATACATTGGCACGAAGTGCAAAATTAAATGCGTACTCGTTTTCTGCACGCAGGTTTGATGCTGGCGATAAGCTGGGGTATTTAATTGCAAATATTGAAGTAGCCCTAGATCGCGCAGATTTAAAAGCAGATCTGATGAAGTATTTGAAGGGGAAGATAAAATGAAAATGGATTTATCTTTAATATTGAAACAGGGCGAAGGCCTTGGTATTGAATTTAAAGAAAAATACTCATCAAAAATTGCCACAGACCTTGTTGCTTTTTCGAATGCTTACGGCGGTATTATCGTTATAGGTGTTTCTGATGACGGTGAAATAGTTGGCGAGAAACTAACAAATCTATTGAAAGCCGAGATTCATGATTTGGCCAGAAACTGTGATCCAGCAATTAATGTGCAAGTTCATAAAATAGATCAAACTGTAATTATTGAAGTCTTAGAGGGAACAAAAAAACCATACATGTGCTCGGCGGGTTTTTACAGACGATTTGATGCTGTTTCTCAGAAACTTAAATCAAACGAGATCAAAGATTTAATTAAACAAAGTAAAGACCATGCCTTCGATTCAGAAGTTAATACTGAAATTAAAATATCTGATCTGTCGTTGAAAAAAGTAGAATCATTTTTAGTAGAATCTGAAAGTTCATTAAAAGTAAATTCGAAAAATATAGTATCATTTCTTGAGTCCCTTAAGCTTATCAAGAATGGCAATATAGTAAACGCAGCAATCCTTTTATTTGCCAAAGACGTATCGCAGTTTATTTATCATTCGCAAATCACGCTCGTTGCTTATAAAGGTACTGAAAAAGTATTTATTTATGATAAAAAAATAATACAAGATGATTTGCTAACTCAATTTAATGAGGCCATCTCGTTTTGTGAAAAACATCTTAACGAAAAAATCGATATCGTGGGTTCCAGAAGGCATAACACCTATGAGATACCGATAGAAGCACTTCGAGAGGCTATCGCAAATGCGATAGTTCATCGCGATTACACAATTCAGGG
Organism: Pseudobdellovibrionaceae bacterium; assembly: GCA_043767965.1. Lineage (GTDB taxonomy): Bacteria > Bdellovibrionota > Bdellovibrionia > Bdellovibrionales > Bdellovibrionaceae > Pseudobdellovibrio. Next base: position 285 of record JAYVKY010000285.1, on the reverse strand, counting down.
TTCACAAGTTCAGGTCGATATTTTTACTGATCGTATTGAAATATCAAGCCCTGGTTCTTTAATGGAAGGATTAACATTAAAAACATTAGGTACAAGATCTTTACGAAGAAATGACCTTGTTGCTGATTTATTTTATAGAATGAATAAAATTGAAAAAATGGGTACAGGCATACCAAGAATTAAAGAGCTTTTAAAAATAGCGAAGGCGAAGCCTGTTAAATTTCAAGCCGATCATTTTTTTACTCACGTATTTAAGCGTGTAAAAGACGGTGTAAAAGACGGTGT
>JAYVKY010000284.1:0-9897 GCA_043767965.1 Pseudobdellovibrionaceae bacterium | reverse complement strand
ACGTTACATGGTGTACACCCATCAGATCCGTCAAAAGGTTTACACATTCGAAGCAAAGCACAGATTCGAAAAAATTCTGGCTTAGCTGAAATAGCGGATGTCTATTTCTTTAATCCCAAAAAACTAACTTCAAAAGCTGAAGTCATAACAGATGCTGCGTGGAAAAAAATGTTGGATGAAAATCCACCGTTACCACAAACATTATCTGACCGACAAAGATCGTATGTTTTAAAATTAGGCGCTGTTAAGGGTCGTGATATTGTTCCGATTCAGGATCTGACATTATACCGTGAACTGATGAAATTAGAATTAATAGTCGATAAAGGCCGAAGGTTGGCCTTGAGTTCATTAGGTAAAGAGGTTTATAAACATCTTCTGTAGTGAACAACGTTCACAGGATGTAAAACTCGACTATGCAAAACGAATCACTTTTTAAAATCGTCATCGTCGAACCCGAAATTCCACAAAATACCGGAAACATCGGCCGTACCTGCGTGGGCGCAAATTGCGAATTACACCTTGTCGGACCCATGAGTTTTGAAATCAACGATACACAATTAAAACGTGCGGGCCTTGATTACTGGCCGCATTTAAAATGGTTTTATTACCCCACTTATCTTGACTGGATTAAGACAGTTTCAAATACTGAGCGGGTTTTTTATTTTGAAACAAAAATACAAAAGTCATATTTTGATGTGCAATTTCAACGTGGCGATTGGCTTGTGTTTGGCAAAGAAACCAAAGGCCTTGATCCAGATATTATTCAAAAAAATATCGACCGCGCCATCATGATTCCGCAAACGGGCCCTGTGCGCAGTTTGAATTTGGCAACTGCTGTTGCGATCGGAATTTATGAAGGGTTTAGGCAAGTTCAAATTGCCGAACAAACTATTGAGAATAAATAATTTTTCACAATTTAATTTGCTGCTTAAATTAAAATCACTTTCTTTAATTCTTACAAACATAAAACAAAAACTGTCCACTTATCACTTCAGAAGCCATTAATTCGTTTTCAACTCAAAAAATGTTGGCCTTAGGATTGTAATCGTATTTTCGTACAAACAAATTCAAATAAAAAATTAAATTCAATTTTGAATTTTCAAATTTGATGCTGATTTTTTAAAACCAAGAGGGGGACTCTTTATGAAAAGAAAACTTATGAAAACGGCAGCAATTTTTGCTGTGACAACAATGGCTGCGCAATTCAGTTTTGCTGATTTGGCGGGCTCGTTAAAAGGCTCAAGCGGCGCGGCGATAGATGCTTCACAATCGACATTAAATATCGTTGCTGGCGTAGTTGTGAAAGCCAATGACAGTGTCATGATGATTTCTGAAAGGTCATCTGAAGCTATGGCATCAGCAGCAAATGGAATCTCGGATATTTCGCAAAAAGCTTTTTCTTCTGCAAAAGAAATCGTCGTCAAAGGTTTTGCGATCAGTAAAAACACTTCAACGATGGTCTTAGATTTTTCAAAGGCTCATCCATTATTAGCCACAGGTTCTGCAGTTGCTGTATCGGTCGTAACTGGTGGTGGTGGTTTAATCCCAGCATCGATGACACAAGCAGGTGATGCCTTGGTTGTGAGTGTTAAGGCGGGTTCAAAAGCCTCTTCAACTGTGTTAGATGCTTCCGGTAAGGTGATTATAGGTTCTGTAAAATGGGCTTCAAATACTTCAGTTGCAGCCGGAAAATTTTTGCTGAATTCTGCGGGTGAATTATTAGATGCCTCGGGTAAAGTTGTTGGTTGGGTTGTCGATACGTCAGGTGATGTATTAAAGTTGGCTGTGAACGCATCCGGAAAAATTACGACGGTCATCGGGGACGGATCGGAAGTTATAATTACGGGTTCAGCAGACACATTAAAATCAACAGCAGCAGCGATATCAACAGTCGCTCGTGCAACAGGTGGCTTGGTTTCAGATGCCTTCGAAGCATCGATGAAAGTTTCAAAACTGGGTTCACTTGTTATTGTGACTGTTTCAGAAAAAGCAACGGGTTCAGTGACAGGTTCAATCCGATTTACCAGTCAGACAATTTCAAATTTATTTGATTCAATGGCCTCAAAACAAAGTCAGCATTAATTCAGAAATTAATTTTAAGTCAGGTCACTTTTATAGGACCTGACTTTTTTAACAAAGGAAAAATAATGAAAACACTTTTGATTTCAATTTTAATTTTAACGGCTCATCAGAATGTAAATGCACAGAAAAATGATATGACGGAATCTGCGGATGCAAAAACACCAGGGCTTTGTTATAAACAAACGCCTAAATGTAATTATCGACAGTTGACACAAGCCGAAGTCGACACCGCCACGGCAATGTCAGATGAGGTCGCCTACCAGCTAAAACAAATTGATCAGCTTGAGCGGGCAAAAAATCGTGAATTTAAAATTGCAATCATTGGCAGATCAGGAACTGATCTGGGTAAATTTCAAGTTCTGAAAGATACAAATTCCCAGGGTCAATTAATGACGATGGGTCAATTGGTTGAGGAAATTCGATTGCAAAGCGCACTGCCGCCAGGTTATGACGGGGCTAATTCGTCAAATCAGATAAACTATCAACTGGTCAGATCCTATTTTGAGCCCAATGAAAAAATGGATTTTTCACATGTGGCCATAGCTATAAAAAATCATCCAAAATCGGATCATAATTTTCACTGGCAGGTAATGCATTTACTATGGACGTGCGATAAAGATCCTGCGCGCAATGTGAACGAAGGCGATCGTTCGTATATTTGGGAAGAGGGTCTGGGTGCCGTTTTTGCCGATGACATGAAAAGATACCGTGCACAAATTATGGTGCCCAAACAAAATATTCAAAATCGTATTGAAAGTATTTTGCTTAAAGAAAAAACGGGCGCAAACTGGCACAATAAAAAATATAATGCAGCCGCCTTGGCCGATGATTTGGATCAGCAAAATTCAAATCAATGGGTTCTTGAAGTATTAGCCGCAGCTTTAAAGCCTGAGGGCGTCGTTCGTGATCGCGCAGCGGCACAGAAAGTTTTGGTAGAGACGCAGTTTTTGCCAACAAAAGTGACCCCAACAGGTTTATATCGCTTAATTACGTTACCGTTTCTGGGGAATTTAATGCCAGGAACAGTTTGTATGAAACGCCAAAAATATTTTAACGAAGGTTTCGGCGAAATTATTTCAGTTTTGTCGATCGAAAAATACATGCGCAGAAACCAGTTGTTACAATACGAACCTTTTTTGGTTGAACTGAGCGATGATTTTAATTTCGTCAAACAAGAGCAAAAAAAAAGTAAACCTTAGAGTTTATGGGCGGATTTTCAATTTTAAATCTGCCTTTTTTTTCTAAAATTGCATCTACAAGAAAATGTTGTAAAAGTTGTAGAAAAAGTCATTTTTTAAATAAAAGTCTGTATTTTTAAGCACTTATGGCTACAAATTTTATTTTTTTTGCTTTTTGTCTAAAATTGTTTTAATTTTTTTGAAAGTTTGATTTATACTGCCGGCGTTAATTTTATCGTTAATTGATTGACGTATTTGGTTCTGTTTCTCCTTCGTCATTTTACTTTCATACATAAAATTAAAAAACCCACAAGCACCCAGACCAAAGCCAAGCAGGTCGGCGCAGCTCTCGATCTGTGCCTAGCTGTGTCTTTGACGAAAAACGTCAAACGATCTATTCTGACAAGCTATGGTACAAAAAATATTTTCAAAAGTTTTCGGAACAAGTCATCAGCGCGAGATGAAAAAAATTCAACCGCTGGTTGATCAAATTAACGCCTTCGAACCTGGTATTCAAAAATTATCAGATGATGAATTAAAAAATAAAACCAAAGAATTTCAAAATCGTTTGCAAAACAAAGAAACTGTTTTTGATATTTTGCCAGAGGCGTTCGCAGTTTGTCGTGAAGCTTCAAAGCGCTCATTAGGTATGCGCCATTACGATGTGCAGATGATCGGTGGTGTTGTTTTAAATCGTGGTTCGATCTCAGAAATGCGAACGGGCGAGGGCAAAACCTTAGTTGCCACGTTGCCCGTGTATTTAAATGCCCTTACAGGCTGCGGGGTGCATGTTGTTTCTGTGAATGATTATCTGGTATCGCGTGATGCCGAGTGGATGGGTAAGCTGTACACATGGCTTGGATTAACTGTCGGGATTATCGTTCATGGCTTAACCGATGATCAGCGTCGAGCGGCTTATAATTGTGATATTACATACGCAACGAATAATGAATTAGGTTTTGATTATTTGCGCGATAACATGAAATTTGATTTGGCCGAATATGTTCAGCGCGAACCACATTTTGCGATTGTCGATGAATGCGATTCGATTCTGATTGATGAGGCTCGTACGCCGTTAATTATTTCAGGTCCGGCCGAGGCCTCGACAGACAAGTATTATACAATTGATAAAATTGTCCCATTCTTAAAAAATGAATTACATTTTAAGATCGAAGAAAAATCAAAATCTGCGACCTTAACTGATGAGGGGAATACTGAAGTTGAAAAATTATTAAAATTAGATAACTTATATGATCCAGAAAATATTGAAATTTTGCACCATGTAAATCAAGCGATCAGAGCACATCATTTGTACCGACTTGATGTTGAATACATGATGAAAGATGGCGAGATCATTATTGTCGACGAATTTACAGGTCGGTTAATGCCAGGACGCCGATGGAGCGACGGGCTTCATCAGGCCATTGAGGCCAAAGAAAAAGTCGATGTTAAGAATGAAAATCAAACGTTAGCATCCGTTACATTCCAGAATTATTTCAGAATGTACGATAAATTATCTGGCATGACTGGAACAGCAGACACAGAGGCCGTCGAATTTAAAAAAATCTATGGTTTAGATGTTCATGTCATTCCAACAAACAAACCCATTCGCAGGAATGATATTGAAGACATTGTTTTTAAAACCGAGAATGCAAAGTATAAAGCGATTGTTAAAGACATTCGTGATCGTCATGCCAAGGGCCAGCCTGTTCTTGTTGGAACAGCGTCTATTGAAAAATCAGAAGCTATTTCTAGATTTTTAAAAAACGAAGGCGTTAAGCATGATGTTTTAAATGCAAAGCATCACGAGCGCGAAGCAGAAATCGTAGCGCTTGCGGGCCGCAAAGGTGCAATTACAATTGCAACTAATATGGCCGGCCGCGGAACAGATATTGTTTTAGGCGGTAATGCTGAGGTTTTGGCAAAAAAAGAAGTCAGTGATGAGGCTTCGCCAGAGTTTCAAGAGGCATTAAAAAGATTTAAAGCACAATGTGAAAATGAAAAAAAACATGTCATCGATGCTGGCGGCCTATACATCATAGGTACCGAACGACATGAATCACGGCGTATTGATAATCAATTGCGTGGCCGATCAGGTCGCCAAGGTGACCCTGGCGAATCGATGTTTTATCTATCTTTAGAAGATAATTTAATGCGTATTTTTAATGGTGAGCGCATTCAAAAAATTATGACTATGTTAAATATTCCCGAAGATGAACCGATAACACATAAAATGGTGACGAATGCGATTGAAGGGGCTCAACGCAAGGTTGAAGGCCACAATTTTGATATTCGAAAACATCTGCTTGATTATGACGACGTGATGAATCAACAAAGAAATTCTATATATAAAATGCGTCGAAATATTCTAGAGGGTAAAGATTTAGAGCGCACAACGCTGGATATGTTGGGTGACGTAGTGTCTGTGATTTTAGATAACACTATACCTGACGGAGCTAAACCAAATGATTGGAATATTGAAGGTTTAAATACAAGCCTTTTGCAACAGTTTGGTTTTAAAATTGACACGCAAAATTTGCGAACAACTGAGCAAGTACAAAGTGCAATTTCTGAAAATATAAAAAAAATCTACGAGCATCAGAAAAAATCGATGGGTCCATTTTTTGAACAGATTACAAAAATGATTATGCTGAATTCAATCGACCTTCGCTGGAAAGAACATTTATATACAATCGATAAAATCAAAGAAAGTGTTGGCCTTCGGGGTTATGCTCAAAAAGATCCGTTGATTGAATATAAAAAAGAGGCTTTCCGTGCTTTTGATATTTTAAACAATGTTATTAAATCGGAAACTGTTGAAAAATTAATGCGCGTACAATTGGTTCCAGATGAAGCTGAGCAGGCCATTGAAAAAATGCGTCCTGAAGAGCCAGATATGGACGAATTAAGTTATTCAGCGCCAGACGAAAACGGGAATGCATTTCAAGAAAGACAAGCAGAAGTAGCGGCGCCGACAAAGCGCCGTATGATTTCGGGTCCGGCGCGCGGTAATGATCGGCCACAAAATCGGGCGGACCGACGTAAAGGTCGATAGGTTTTGAAACAGCAAAGGATTAAATTGTGATATGTCCGCAGTGTGCAAACGAAGTTCCTGTGTCAGAGGCTCAGTACCTATCGATGTACACTTGCATGAAGTGCCAAGCCGTTTATTTTATCGACATCGCAGGACTCCCTGAATTTGGTGACATGTCTTTGCCAATGCCCAGCGAAGTCGTTCAGTTGATTGAGCCTGCGTCTGAAAATCTTCATTTAGATATTCAAAGCGATATCTTAAATGAAATTACCAATGATTTATCAATCGAAATACCCGAGATTGATTTTACAAATCAATTCAATTCAGATCTAAATCCCTTTGAGGCGCCAGAGGCACACAGCGAAGCCTCTAGATTCGGTCTGGCGGCCAATGAAATTACAGATTTTGCAAATCAAGACAATTCAATCTCGGCATTGTCATACGATCTAAAAATTACTGGTCTTGATACAAAAGAAATGATGATCTTATTTAAAGAAGCTCTTGAAGATTCAAAATTTGGATGGATAGCTCAAGATATATTCTTAACAATTAAAAATGGCGAATGTGAGCTTAAAGATTTAAACCCAATTCAAGCTTTTGTGTTGGCTAAAAGAATCCAGTTTTTAGATATCGAAACCAAATGGAGCCAAAATGTTCAAGTATAGCTTGGTTCTTTTAATTTTTTTGTATTTTTCAGCAGAGGCCAGCGAACATGGTGCAGCCCCGACCGAGGGACTGCCGCCGGTTGAAAAGGCATTCTCGGGTCAGCAAAATGAAAAATGGGCCGAAGTACAAAATTCGTTACTTCAGCTGAAAACTAAAGTTGATGCGCAAGCCATTGTTGTTACTGAATTGTTGAAATCTAAAAAAAGCAGTGACAGTAAAATTTCGCCTGCAGAAATCGATACTCTCAAAAAAGAGCATGAAAAATTAAAAAGCTTAACCGCTGATTATAATCAAATGTTGGCTGTTTTTCAGTTTCGTTTTCCCGAAAAAGGTTTAGAATCTGGTCGAAAATACATTCGCCTAGAAAATCAGACCCTCGAGCAAATGGAAAATGCCCCCACCTTTGAAGGTCGACTTAAAAAACTAAATCGTAAAATAAAAAAACAATACCTAATTGAAGGCTCTGAAGACGAACACGCTCTAAAAAAACCCACTTTTAAGCCCACAAAATTACCTGTGGGATCAAAAGGTTTAGATTCGCAAAAATCAAGCGAACCACAAGTGACTGATCAGATTAATTTAGTTAAGTAATCTTAAAATATCTTTACATTTTTTTTAATAGGCTGTGAAAAACAATAGCTGAAATTTACTGGCACCGTTTACGCACAAGCAAGAGTTGCTTCCCGCAAAACTTGCTTGTGGTGGATCTGCCGTTCGAGAAAGGACGGTATCCGGATGCGTACATATAGTTATTTACGTTTTCGTAGGTTTTTGTTGATAACTTTAATGGTTTTGAAGGTTTTTTATCTTCTGATCAAAATAGTTATCGTATTTAAAAGTCTATAACGGGTTCAGGTCCCAACATGTACAAAAAACTAGACCACGGAGAGTGACTGATAGTGTGGGTCTAGCTACACGGACGGCGGAAACACAAGGGCAACGCGGGTTTTTGTGGGAAGCACTTTTTTAAGATATCTTGCCCTTAGGGCTGCAGTTCGAATTCAAAGTTATTGCCAAAAACTTTTTGGATTTCATATTGATTAATTTTAAAAGCATCGGCGCCTTCGATTGAAATTTCTGATAAATTCCAACGCGCGGGGAATTGTTCGTCTGAGTATATTAAAAATGACTTTAAAATTCCTTCTGGCAAGTTTTTTTCTTTTGTTTGGTGCATAGAAATCAAGTCTGAAAATAAAACTTCAAATTGGGTTTGGGCCTTTGCTAGCGCCAGCGCGCACGAAATCGTGTATTGCAGGTTTGGATTATCTGCTGCTACCGATATTTCATAGGCTGAAAATTTAAAAATCAAACTTTGATTTTCGGCACAAAGGTCAGGCAAGTGCGGAACGTCGATCAAAAGTGATTCATTAGTTTGTCGAATTTGAAACTGCTTGGTTGTCGACCATTTTTGTTGCTGTCTAGGTGTCAGTTGGTTGTTTTCAATGTTTTGGCCCGCGATTTTTCGAATCGTTTGATTGTCTAGTCGTAAATACCCGGCAATGGTTGCAACCAGGGCAATTGTTATGATTATACTTAAATATTTCATCGACTTAGTACTCACAAGACAACTCCGATAGTTCTTCACTTGATAGGTTTAATCTAAGCTTTCCACCAGCTAAGTACACGCTCATGACGCCGCTACCTTCAAAGTGTTGTAGGCCTAAGACGTGCCCCATTTCATGCAGCACGAGGCTTTCCAAATTAACAGCAGATGATGCTAAAGCTTGTGAAGTCAGTGAATAGTTAAAACTTTTGGCATTAATTTTTATATCGGCATCAATGATACGACTTAAGTCTGTATTTGTCATCGTGCGAGCCTGTTCTTTAGCATCTGCTGAATCCCAATCCAAAGACCAAAAAATAATATTTTTCCGATCTTTCCCAGGGCCCTCGCTGAAAGAATTATCGCGGGTCACAGTAATTAAAGTTCTGCCTACAGCCGAATTCCAGCGATTAGCGGCAGAAATAATATCAGAATCATATTTTTCGGGAACTGACTTATGAATGATCATATTCACCGGCATCGAGCCTTTCCATGAAATACGAACCCCAACTGAATTTCTATTAAAATGACATGAGTCTTGAGCGCCGAAGGCAAACAAATCTTGATCGCCAAAACGAAAAGCTTGCCCCTTTTTACAGCTAGTTGTGGCTAGCAAAATTAAAAATAGCATACAAATAGATTTTCGAAAATAAAATTTCACTTTAAAAGTATCTCATAGGGGCAGGCATTGCTGTAGTGGACGCAGGACTAGTTTCAATAGGCATACGATTTTTTGCCATATTTCTAAGCAGGCAATGATTAGCCAATTTTGTCGGATTTTCACTGAACCGACAGATTGATTGATTGTTAAAATTCAGTTACAATTTTTTTTCACGTTAATTATAATTATGAGTTGAATAATAAAATTCGAACAATAAGTTATCAGGAGTCGTATGTCTGAAGATAAAGATTTTCATAATCGCGGCGGGCTATTAGCCTTGCTCGGAGCAATCACCTTTGTTTCAATATTTTTTATTTACATAGTTTTTATTCAAGGTGGTGTTGACCTTGGTGAAAATGTATCGATTCCGGCGCCTAAAGATGCGCCCAAATTTGATTTAGCCGCCGAGAAAACTCCGTGGGTTACAAATGAGCAAATCGTCATAGCAGGGCAAAAATTATTTAAAATGAACTGCGCAAGCTGTCACGGCGTCAATGGTGATTTGGTTGGCGGATTAGCAACTGCACGAAATTTGGTTGATGGTCAATGGAAGGCCGGCGAAGGGTCAGTAGCCCATTTTAAAGTTTTACAAAACGGTATACCTGGAACTGCAATGGTTAGCTTTAAAGCGCAATTAAAACCTTATGAACGTTGGGCGATTATAAATTTTATTGATACTATCACGAAAAATAAATCAAAAGACAAAGCCAGTGATGTAGCAGCTTTTGCGACA
>JAYVKY010000283.1:0-2194 GCA_043767965.1 Pseudobdellovibrionaceae bacterium | reverse complement strand
CAAAAATGTAATCGTAGCTATGCAACATACTGACCGCGAAGGAAATTCAAAGCTGCGTTCAAAGTGCACATTGCCATTAACTGGCGTAAAATGTATTAAAAAAATTGTCTCTGATTATGGAGTAATTGAAATTACAGATAATGGTTTTGTTTTATTAGAGTACGCCCCTGACATGAGTGCTGAACAAGTGTTGAATGCAACTGAAGGTAAAATGACTTTAGCTGCAAACTGTAAACCTATGAAATTAATGGTTTAATTAAATCTCTTTAATATTTTTAAATCTTAATGGCAGTTGATTTTGTTCGGCTTTTTTATATTCTTCGCCACCCACAGTATGAACATGTAAAGAGTTTGTGGTACCACCATCAGCCACGGGTTGACCTAATGTAAAAATAATTCTGTCCCCTGTTTTTGATAGGCCATTTTCAATCAACAATTTTTCAACCTGACCAATAATATCTTTTAAATTGTGATACGGATTTAAATGTAAAGTTTGTAGTCCCCATGTTATTTCAAGTCGATTTAAAACATTCAGATCTGTTGTGATTGCTACAATTTGTGCCCTTGGCCTAAATGTTGAAATAATCTGAGCGGTCTTGCCTGTCGTTGTTAAACAAACAATCGCACTGGCATTTAATTTTAAGGCCGATAAAACAGAACCCGCAGCAATCGCCGCCGGCGTACTGAGCAGTTCATGTTCAAGTGAAAGCTTGTAATAATTATTTTCATTTTTCTCAACCTCGACAATAATTTCATGCATGGTCCTGATGGCCTTAAATGGATACTTCCCGCTTGCGCTTTCCGCCGATAACATTAATGCGTCCGATCCATCCAATACGGCATTGGCCACATCTGTGATTTCTGCGCGCGTTGGTCTTGGATTTTCAACCATTGAATCCAACATCTGTGTTGCAGTAATAACCGGCTTCCCCATTTGATTAGACAGCGCAATGATTCTTTTTTGCGCCCCCGGCAGTCGGCTTTGCCCTGTTTCAACGGCTAAATCCCCGCGTGCAACCATCACCACATCTGAAAGCCTGATGATTTCTTCAAGATTTTCTAAGGCCTCGAGCATTTCAATTTTGGCAACGATTTTTGCTGGTGATTTATGTTGGTCAATAATCTCACGCAATTGTCGAATGTCTTTTCCATATCTTACAAAACTTAAGGCTACGTAATCCACATTATTTTTTAAACCAAATTCTAAATCAATTTTATCTTTCGAAGTCATGGCCTCAACAGGTAAATTGACACCGGGTAAATTCATCCCTTTGCGGTTTTTTAAAATCCCTCCGTAAATGACTTTGGCCTTCAGTGTTTTTTCAAAAACTTCCACAACTTCAAGTTCAAGCAAACCATCATCTAATAAAATTCGAACTCCTGGCTTTGCCGCGCGGCAGAGCTCTTTGAAATCGCTGGGTATAAGACCTTCACGGCCTAGGACATCTTCGATTGTGATCGTTACGATTTCATCTTGGGTGATTTGAATAGAGCCTTTTTCAAAAAGGCCAACACGCACCTTGGGCCCCTGCAAGTCTTGTAAAATTGTCACAGGCGCTTTAAGCAAAATTGACTTTTCACGAATAATTTTAATCACTGACAAATGCTCTTCGTGCGTACCGTGACTAAAGTTAAGTCTTGCTATATTTAGACCCGCATAAATCGCTTTTTCGATATTTTCGGGATCTTTTGTAGCAGGGCCAATTGTAGCTACGATTTTTGCACGACGGTGAAACAGAGGCTGTGTGTTTGATTTTGATTGCATGTTAATATCGTAAGTAATTAACGTTGAAATGTCCTCATAAAAAATAATTCACGAGACCTTTTTCTATTATTTTGATTCTCATTCTCTGCAGCAATACGCTGCTTTTCAACATTTTGCATTGAAGCGATTTCTCTGTTCATACGACTTTGTAAAAATTCGGCTTGTTTTTTTGAATCAGCAATTAATCGAATTTGATATTTTTTAGACAAATCATTCAATTCCTTTTTGAGCTCAGCTTTGGATGTATAAAAAATTGAAAAGTATTGAACCAATGATTTTCGATTTAAAAATTCAGATTTTTGAAAAACAAAACTTGCCGAATCGTTAGGGTTTGCCTTTTCATTTGTAAATGTTTTAAAGTCGAGAGAACCTAAATCAAATATATATAAATTATTTTTCTCTGTGCTTACAAATTGCATATTATCATTT
>JAYVKY010000282.1:0-3978 GCA_043767965.1 Pseudobdellovibrionaceae bacterium | reverse complement strand
CAAAAGGAATACGCCCAAAGAAATAACCCGCAAGAACAAAAATATTTACCCAAGCTAAGGTTCCCAGAACCGAAAATTTTAAAAATCGGGGGTAATTCATTTTCGTTAAACCCGCCACAAACGGAGCAAACGTGCGGACAATCGGTAAAAATCTGGCAATTGATACCGCCCAAACCCCTTTTGTCAGATAAAAATATTCAGTTTGAATCAGATATTTTTTATTAAAAAATCTTGAAAACCGATGTTTTGTTTCAAATAGCCTACGGCCAAATTTTTGGCCGATCAAATAATTTGTTGAATCACCCAGTATCGAAGCCACACACAACAATGGAATTAATATTTGAATCTGAAAATGATTTGAACTGGCCGAAAGCGCACCGACAGCAAATAATAACGAATCGCCTGGCAAAAATGGAGCAATCACCAGCCCTGTTTCGGCAAAAATAATTAAAAATAAAACGACAAAAAGCCAAACCCCGAAGAATTCAGCCATTTGGTTTATAAAAACATCAAGATGTAAAATATTTTGAATTAATTCAAACACCTAAAAAGACTACAGTTATTTATTGGCCTGGGCAATTTGTTTCGCCGTCCGTGGGACGATCGTTAATTGCTGCTGTTTTGTTTCTTTGCGAAAGATCATCAAGGCTTGAATAAATTTTTACTCCAGCTGCAGGACTTAAATTTTCTAAATTAAATTTACAATCTGAACTGTACGACACGACGGCCAATTGGTGTACGGCATAACCGCCTTTAACAACCGTTGCCAGCATTAAATATTTTTCACAATTTGCACCTTCGCAGCGTGCGCGAATATCAATTTTATTACCATTTTTTTCAGTGTCATCAATAACGCCGACCGAATCAGCACCGCCGTTGTGAATCGTTGTGACGGGAATATAACGGCCATCTGGTGTTTTAATTTCTGATTCAATTTTTAATTCCGCACCTTCACCGCTGGGCCAAGAAATCGAAACAATATCGTATAATAAATTTTGTGCATCAGCAGCACGGCGTGAAGTGGTCGAGGTTTCAACATTCATCACCTTTGAACCCGTTTGTTTGATGGCTCTGATCGGAGCACCTTTTTTAGCGCAGGATACAAATACGACTGTACTTAGAGCAAACAAACATATTGTTTTCAAATTTACAGTATTCATAGTCACCTCTTGAACAGAATAAGTTCAAGAGGTGTGCCATGTCTGATATTGAAACAAATTGAGATAAAAAAGAAAGGCTGTCTTTTTCTGAGACAGCCTTTAGATCAGATTGAAACAAATTTTAAGAAAAAAATTATTTTGTCATCACATTGATGTCGATCTTGATGTTATCTTCGATCAGTTTATCGCCCAATTTTGACACCGTTGAAAACTGTTTCGAGTTATAAACGATATCATACTTTGTACGGTCAGTGATTTCGGCAGTGCCGGCGGCCTTCATATGATCACCCTCTTTGACAACAACAGTATTAAATGTGATTGGATTTGTTTTATCTTTAATTGTTAAATCACCTGTGATTTCAAAGGCATTAGGGCCAGATTTTAAAGGTGAAACTTTTGTAATTTTAAAAGTTGATGTTGGGTATTTTTCAATCGCAAAAAAATCTGCTGATTTTAAATGACCTGCTAATTTTTCGCTGCCTTCAAATTTTGCTGTATTTAATGTCGACATTTCAAAAACAAACGTGCCACCAATGATATTTTCATTTTTCATTTCAACAGTTCCGGTTTTTAATTGAATTATTCCCATATGGCTTTTACCAATACCGAAACCTGTCCATTTAATTTCACCAGAAACATCTTTTGAAATCATCATGTCTTTGGATTTAGATGCCGATTTTTTATCGACTTTTTTGTCTGCTGCAAAAGTTAACGTTGATGAAAGTAAAATTGCGGCCGTCAGATGAATCATTTTCATAAAATTCCTTTACGTATGTTTGTTTATTATGTAACAATCATAATTACATAATAAATTTATAAATCAACCCTAGACCTTAGCTTTGACACAACACAAATATCAGCTAAAATTTTTATATGCAAAAGACGGCTCTGATTTTATCTGGTGGCGGCGCGCGAGGCGCCTATCAAGTTGGCGTCCTTAAGGGGCTTTCTGAAATTTTAAAATCTTTAGGGATTTCAAATCCCTTTCAAATTCTATCAGGTACCAGTGCTGGTGCTATAAATACGGCTCAATTGGCCGCAGCAACCGATGATTTTGAAACGACTGTGGAAAAATTAGTTTATCTTTGGTCAAACTTAACACCTGAACAAATTTTTAAGGCCGATCTGTTATCTATGAACAAATTTTCTTTGTCTAGCTTGCTAGGTATAAGCACATCTAAATCCAAAGCTTTTACAATGAATTCGCTTTTAGATACGTCCCCGCTTAAAAAACTGATTGAAAAAAATTGTGATTTTTCTCAGATTCAAAAAAATCTTGATCATCATAAATACGAATCCATTATTATTACAGCCAATAATTATGTTGAAGGCAGTGCCATCAGCTTTGTTCAAACTCCGAACGTTTTTGACTCGGAAAAATTAAACTGGGGTGACTCACGTCGAAAGCCCATAAAAACAAGTTTAAATCTGGATCATATTATGGCTTCAACTGCGATTCCTATTCTGTTTCCGCCAGTTCTTGTCGGCGACGAATATTACGGCGACGGTTGTGTTCGAAACAGTACGCCCTGCAGCCCCTCAATTCGTCTTGGCGCTCAGAAATTATTTGTCATTGGGGTTCGTACGCCGCAAAATATTCCTTTGGCACACGAGGTTGACAGAACGCAATCTGTATCCATGATTCGTATTTTAAATACTTTGTTAAATGCCGTTATGCTTGATTCGGTCGAACAAGATGTTCAACGTATTCAAAGAATTAATCAACTTGTTGATGGGTCGAAAAAAAATGCGAATCTAAAAAAAATACCCGCGCTTTGTATTTCCCCCAGTCGACATATCAGCGAAATGGCCAGGGAACGTTCACATAAATTACCGCGCATACTGCGTATGACAATTTCAGCCTTCGGAAATCTTCATGAAGCCAGTGAAATACTGAGTTACTTGATGTTTGAGTCTGATTTTTGTAAAAACTTAATTCAGATGGGTCATGAAGATGCTCTGAATAGCAAAAAAGAAATTATAAATTTTTTTTCAGAATCAAAATCCGAAGGAGTCTCTTTGTGACAAATACAGCAGCAAAATGGTTTTATCAAATGAATCAAATTGTTAAAGGGCCGATCTCGATATCTGAATTAAAAAAAATAATTCAGACTTTTCCTGATCCCCAAAAAACTTTAGTGTGGTCGCGTGGCTATACGGAATGGATTGCTGCTGATCGTTGGAATCCCAACCTTGAGATCCCTGAAGCTACGGTAGTTATAGCCTCACCCCCTATTCATGAACAAAATACTGTCGTTCCAGCGAAATACAGTCCTCCTCAAAAAACGGATTCTTCTGAAAATTTGAATCGAACAGAAAAATTTCGTGTTCAATTAAACTTCATCGACCAACCATCGATGACCAAAGATGAACTGATGGCTTTTGCTGCACGGGTCGAAGACCCTGCCCAGATTGCAATTTTCGATGCACAAAGTAAAGATTGGAAAGAAATTTACGCCTATAAAGATATTGTTGAAAAATTGGGACTTAGCCGACGCAAACATCAACGTGTTCCAATTTTGGCTCAGTTCACAGGTGAATCAACACATCATAATAAATTCACAGCACGACTTGTGACTATCAGTATTGGCGGCCTGGGGCTAACAGAAGTTTTTGATTTAAAAATTGGTGACAAAATCTGGGGTCAGGTTACAAGTCCGCATTTTTATTCGCCAGTAACCATCGAAGCCGACGTCACATATTCAGGCAACGACGGTTATGTGGGATTAAAATTTACTCAGATCAATGACGACTCGCAAAGTTTAGTGACTGATTACGTTAAAAGATTTTCACAGTCCGAAGTAAAGTAACGTAACGT
>JAYVKY010000281.1:0-7557 GCA_043767965.1 Pseudobdellovibrionaceae bacterium | reverse complement strand
GTTCTTCGTCTGGAATATTGACCCTAAGCCAATGATCTACATAGAATGATTGCAGTAGAACAAGTACTCTAGTTAAGGAGCCCTACTTTGAATAAAAATTCTGACACCCAGCCTCTGAACTCTGAAAAAATAATTACTGATCGCGCCGCTTTCGACAAGCAAGCCTTGGACTTTCATAGCCAAGGACGTCCAGGGAAAATTGAAGTCATTTCAACAAAACCGTGTAACACAGAAAAAGCACTCTCTTTGGCCTATTCTCCGGGTGTGGCAGCACCCTGTTTAATTATAGCAAAAAAACCAGAGGCTGTTTTTGATTATACCGCAAAAGGAAATCTTGTCGCTGTGATTTCTGATGGCACAGCCGTCCTTGGTCTAGGCAATATCGGACCTCTTGCTTCAAAACCTGTGATGGAAGGAAAAGGAATTTTATTTAAAACTTTTGCCGGTATCGACGTTTTTGATATTGAAATTAAATCCTCATCACCTTAAGAATTTATTAATGCTGTACGTACACTTGAACCTACGTTCGGTGGAATCAATCTTGAAGATATCAAGGCTCCTGAATGTTTTGAGATTGAAGAAGCCTTAAAAAAAGAAATGAATATTCCTGTTTTTCATGATGATCAACACGGAACAGCCATTGTCAGCGGAGCTGCTTTATTAAATGCTGCACAAATTGTTGGTAAAAAGCTCGGCGATCTAAAGCTTGTCGTAAATGGTGCTGGTGCCAGTGCCATTGCTTGTACGAAAATATTGCTCAACCTTGGACTAAAAAAAGAAAATATTTTAATGTGCGATACCGCGGGCGTGATTTATACAAATCGTCCAACAGGCATGAATAAATACAAAGAACAGTTTGCAAATGATACTAAAAAACGAACTTTAACAGAGGCCCTCGTTGGCGCCGATGTCTTTCTTGGCTTATCAGCAGCAGGTGCCGTTACCGGAGAAATGATTCTGGCTATGGCGAAAGACCCTATCATCTTTGCTATGGCAAATCCAGACCCTGAGATAACACCCATGGCGGCCAGAGCTGCACGCCCCGATGCTATTGTTGCCACAGGCCGCTCTGATTATCCAAATCAAGTCAATAATGTCCTTGGTTTTCCATCGATCTTCAGAGGCGCACTAGATACCCGCGCCACACAAATTAATGAAAAAATGAAGTTGGCAGCTTGCTATGCATTGGCTGAACTTGCTCGCGAAGAAGTCCCCGATACAGTTTCTGCCAGCTATGGTGGACAAAAATTTAAATTTGGGCGTGATTATTTAATTCCAAAACCATTTGATACTCGTGTTTTATTACGTGTCGCACCCGCTGTCGCAAAAGCCGCTATTGAATCTGGTGTTTCGCAAAAGCCAATTACCGATTGGGAAAAATATCACGATCAACTTGAAGCCATTCAAGGCCCACAAAAAGTATTTATCCGATCAGCGATTCATCGCGTTCACGAAAATTCAAAGCGTCAAGGCCGCCTGCCAAAAATTGTTTTCCCCGAAGGAACTAGCTCAAAAATTCTAAAATCTATTCGCACATTAATTGATGAAAACATTTGTCATCCAATTATTCTGGGACACCCAGAATCAATTTTAGAAAAAGCCAAAAAGCACGGAATCGACATGAAGGATATTGAGATACAAACACCCAACGGACACCCACTGTTTTCTAAATATGCTGAAAATCTTTTTAAACGTCGTCAGCGTAAGGGCATTAATATTAAAGAAGCTGAACGCCTTATGACAGATCCTAATTATTTTGCGTCCATGATGATTGATGTCGGCGATGCCGATGGAATGGTAAATGGTGCTACAACAAATTATTCTGAAGCCGTACGTCCGATATTACATACAATAGGACTTGCCAAGAATCATGTCCCTGCGGGATTAAATATTTTAATCACTGAAAAAAAATTACTATTCTTAACTGATACAACAGTTAATTATGACCCTACATCTGAGCAATTGGCTCAGATTGCTATTCAAACAGCCTTTGTAGCCGAGCAATTGGGGCAAAAGCCAAAAATTGCAATGCTCAGTTTTTCAAATTTTTCCGGAGCCAATGGCACACCTTCAAAGATGAAAGTCGCTGCAGAAATTGTTCGAAAGTTACGACCAGATTTAATGGTCGAAGGCGATATGCAGGCTGATACGGCTGTTAATTTCGAAATTCAAAGTCGAATTTTTCCGTTCTCTGAAATTAAGGGTGATGCAAACATTTTAGTTTTTCCGAACCTGGAAAGCGCCAATATTTCATATAAACTTTTGCAACAACTTGGCAAAGTTGAAGTTATTGGTCCCTTTTTGCTAGGTGTTCGTCGTGCGGCCAATGTTTTACAGCGCACAACTACAGAAGATACTATATTTAGTTCTGTGGTACTGACGGCTCTTGAGGCTCAAATTATTTTAGACAAACGATCGGCACAACAACTGAGTTTAAAACATTGAATAAGGCTATCAATGATAAGGATAAAACAATCGTCGTAGGTGTTGGCCTTAAGACAGAAGCTTTATCCGAAATTAAAGAAAACTTATGCGAACTTGAAGAGCTCGTTATTGCTGCTGGCGGCGAAGTTATCGCATCCACAGTTCAAGTTTTACCTTCATGGAACCCCAGCACGCTCATCGGTTCTGGTAAAGTTCAAGAAATTAAAGAAATGGTTCAAGAAACAGGCGCTGTCATTGTTGTGATCGATCACCAATTGTCTGGAATTCAATCCCGAAATTTACAAGAAGAAATCAAAGCTCGAGTGATTGACCGTTCGCAATTGATCTTGGATATTTTTGCGCAACGTGCCCGAACGTACGAAGGTAAATTGCAAGTTGAATTGGCCCAATTATTAGATCAAATGCCGCGCATGATTGGCGCTTGGAATGATTCATTATCTAGATTAGGTGGTGGTATCGGTACACGCGGCCCAGGTGAATCTGCTTTAGAAAATGATCGCCGGCGTGCCAAAGATAAGATCTCAATAATTAAGAAAAAATTAGACGAAGTTTCTGCGCAACGAGCCCAACATAGACAATCACGAAAACGAAATGAAATTCCAAGTTTTGCCCTTATAGGTTATACGAACTCTGGTAAAAGCTCGCTTTTAAATCGCCTAACGGGATCACAAGTTGTCGCCAAAGATATGGTTTTTGCCACACTTGACCCGACAACACGTAAAGTTTTTCTTGATGACGGCCCACCCGCTGTAGTCACCGATACCGTTGGATTTATTCGAAAATTACCAACACAATTAATTGAGGCCTTCAAATCTACTCTGGAAGAATCTGCCGAGGCAGATATTTTATTACATATTGTTGATTTATCTTCACCTAATATGGAAAGACAAGTCGAAGTCATCGAAGGCATGATCAAAGAATTCAAATGGGAAGATAAAAAAATTATTCATATTTTTAATAAATTCGACATCGCACCACCTGATCGTCAATTTAAGGTCAAACAATTTCCCAGAGTTTTCGTCAGTGCTTTAACAGGCCACGGATTTGAACAACTTAAAAAAACAATGAGTGACGCCATCAACGAAATGCAAACCATCGTTGAAATGTATTTTCCACGCGCAGAAGAATACAAGATTTACGACCTAAGTCGAGAGGCTAAAATCACCCGAAAAGAGCCCGCTACTGAAGGCATTATTTGTTTTGCCCTGATGACCCCGACCTTGATTACAAAATGGAAGGATTTCTTAGTCAAATAGGTTATCATTTAAGAATGAAGAAATTATTTTTTTTGGCTATCTTATTATCTGAAACTTTAGCTCTAACACAAGAAAATTGCCTGAGCGGCTTACCCGGCCAAAACCATCTGATCGAACAATTTAATAAAGCTAAATCAGAAAGCCCCATTTCAAAGATTATTTCAGAAAAATATGGGCTGGGTCCGAAAACTGAAGCTGATTGTCCGACCTGTTCAGCTTCTGCAGGAAACAGTAACCTGGAAGATTTACGTAGAATCACCAAAGAAAAATCATCTTTTAAAATAGCTTGCCTTGAAGCAGCCGCTAAAATACAAACCGGCAGCAAACAAATTTCTTGTCCTGATAAAAAAATTGCTAATCACAGTTTTTGTTATACAAAACCAATGGCCGAGTATCAAAATGCAGTTGTCAGCGAATTTTATAAATGTCTTAAATCAGTGAATCCAATGCCTGTCACAATGCCTGGACTGTTCGACATTTACACAAATGAGTCTGGCTTTAAATCTGCCTATATAAATGGGGGTGGAACAGGCATTGGTCAGCTGACAAGTATTTTTATTGATGATTTACACCAGAAACACCGTGGCTATTCGGTATTAAACTCAATCAATACATCTCTTGATAAATCTTGTGAAAGCGCAAAAAAAATTGTTTCTAAAGATCTTCTTCAAAAACCGACACTGCAAAACATCTGTGATTTTACTCAGTACGGCGAAGGTTTTGAGCGTAATATTTTATATTCAATTTCTGGCATGGCATCTGCGTGGAATAAAGATTATGCGCCCATTATGAAAAACTATAATAAAACATATGCGGATCATCCACTCTTACAAAAAGCACAAGAAAAAGTGATTTTGAATGGTTATGGCTCTGGAGGGCGCGCTGCTGGGCGCGCTGCTTTTATTCGATTATCAGGCTTGCCTCCGGACAAATTTATAAAAGCTATGGATAAACCGCTGTATGGAATAAAAAAATCCAACGGAAAATCAATCAATCTGACGAGCTATGCGACCAAGACAAAAAAGAAACAAGACACCATTGGTAAAACACTGCCCGAGCCCCTGAAATCCGAATTCAAAACAGAAGGATCTACTGCATGTATGGAATAATTTTTTCAGCACTATTAATACCGATGTTTTCTTTAGCCTCAACATCAGCTATAAAAAAACTGTACGATGATTTTCAAAAGACCTATACCCAAACATTAGAACTTTCTAAAGATAAAATTTTATTTGCCAAAGACTTTGACAATAAAAATAAAATTTTAAAGAAAAAATATGACGATCTTGTTAAGTCTGAAAAACCAGCTTTATCAACTGAAGGCAATCAAATGGCCTTAGATATAGAAATGCTAGAACCCCTTGAATTTTTAGCCTCAAGTCGCATTAACAAAGAATCTTGCTCTGAAGCAGATTTACTGAATGAAATGAATTCAACCTCAGACCCTGAAACATTCCAAAGAATTAAAAAATCATTACAAAATTTGTGTAAATAAATTTTTATAACAATTAATAGTGCTTGAATAAATAATCTGATAAACTGGTATCTTGACCTAAAATTTGCAATATATCTTCTGTGACCTGATCATAATTTTTTCCGGTCTTATACAGTGTTGTCGCAAATGGCAGACCCACCGTGTAGGGGAATTGTTCCGCTTGTTGACCTTGACGATTCATCACTTCAACAGCCTGTTGCGCAGCAAATAATTTAAAAAATATATTTGTATCTTTAAAGCTTTCTTCGGCCAAAAATTCAGCTTGTCCTTCGATTAATAGAAGCTGCTCTGCTGACCTGACCTGTATATCAAGGCCTAACTTTTGCCCTGAAAAATCCTGCATCACATGACTGAGTTCATGATTTGCAATGCCAGCAATTTCTAGCATTTGCAGAACGGGGCGATCAAAACCTGTGTATTTTTTTAAAAAATCATCATTTAATAAAATCCAACGATTCAATTTATTTTGCGGATCTGGCATAGTCGCTGCACGAAAATAAATTGGACCATTCCAGCCAGCCTCACGAATTTTTATTTCAAAATCTGATGTATTCAAAAGAAAAATTTGCGTCCGTTTGAGCACATCTGTCAGATCTAATTTATATAATGCTGCTAATTTCGCGGCAGCCCCCTGCGTAAATAAGGCTTCATCAATCCATGCGCGTCGTAAACATTGAGGCCATGCCGACCATGATAAATTCAGATACTCTATATTTTTTTGACAATATGTCGTCAGCGTTCCGGATGACTCTGTAAAATGTTCGCTCATTTTTATAAATTTTTGCGGCATAATTGTACTATATATATCAAACCATAAATCATAATTTAATGCCTGCAGCTCGTGCTCGACAACTGAGACATCCCTCATCCAATTATTTTTTCGTATATATGTATTGAAATTTTTTGCAAATGTTTCTGGTGCTTTTAAATAAATTCCTGAAAATGAACCGCCTCGAGTGATTCTGGCAAAATAACTAGAAAAAATTTCGTCAGGTTGCTGTTCTTCTGGACTTAAAGCAAAGCAATGAATACTTAGAAATAGTGCTAATAAAATAACTTTCATGACTCATCATTACTAATAATTTGATCGGCGAGCAAGTCTTTGCTGACGCCTGTTCTCTGCTGCTGTGTATCTGCGTATTTCAACATCACTAATTAATTCTAAACCTGGAACTGCTGTTGGTTTACCGTCTGCACCTAAGGCAACAAACGTTAAATAGGCAGATGCCGTATGAAACATTTCATCCGTTTTCGGATTTTCAGCATCAACGCGCACGCCAATTTCCATCGACGTTCGTGACGTAAAATTCACAGATGCCTTCAGGTTCACGACCCAGCCACGCTTGATTGGTGCAATAAAATTTAATTGATCTATGCTTGCTGTGACAACTTCACAATTTGAGTGTCTTTGTGCTGCGATTGCAGCGCAAATATCTATCCATGACATAACAGTTCCGCCAAAAACTGTATCTAAAGAATTCGTATGTGACGGTAAAACAAGTTGGGTCATTATTACTTGAGAGGAGCTAACGGCTTTTTTCTCATTCATAATATGACCCAACAAAATAACTTAACCTTAAATTTCTATTAATTAAGCGCCAATATCAGAATTACCATTACCACGGTTCATACCGCCGCCTGGTAAAGTGATTGTTACGCTCCCAGCAGGAATTGTTGTAGCAGCTTGCGTATTAAAAGCAGTTGCTCCAGCAGGCTGAGTAGCTTCAGCACGTGCTTCGCTTTCAACGAAACCCAAGTGAGGAAGACACCAAACAATCAATTGCGCACGAGACTTAACATTCATTTTTTTATAAATATTTGTTAAGTGAAACTTAACTGTTTTTTCAGTTACAAATAATTGATTTGCAACTTCTTTATTCGAAAGTCCTTTAGAGACTAGCTCTGCAACTTCCGACTCACGATTCGACAGACCCTTTTGTATTAATACATCTCTGAGCATCCTTGCTCCTCCTGCTTAATTGTTTTTAGTACCTTTTAGCTTTAAATTTTTAGATTGAAGTTAATTTTTCGTATCTACTTTTAAGCTGATCTCAATTTCCTTATCAAGATTTTGCACACTCGTAAACACCAACAACCTGACTTTTAGTCTGACAGACTTTCGAAAGAACGCAATACCTTAATCTTATTCTTTTTATAAAACTAGACCGAGCTTTTCGTCTTGAAAAACCTTCTACACCACTTATATTCGATTAAAAATAATTTTTATGTTTCATTAACCAACTTCACACGGACTTTTGTCTTTATTACCGCGAAAAGTCATAGTAATTTAATTTCAGTGAATTCATCTAAAAATAATCCAGAAAATTTGATCGCAGAAATTGAAATTTCAAAATTATTTTC
>JAYVKY010000280.1:0-2992 GCA_043767965.1 Pseudobdellovibrionaceae bacterium | reverse complement strand
TGGTTTGTGGCATAGATCGCTTTAGCAAAATCAAATTTTGAAATGCAATCAGAGATATTTACATACCCGGTAACTTTATTTTGTTGAATTAAAATAAATCCATTTTTAAAATCAAGAGCCGTTATTTTTTTTTGCCCATCTACTGTGTAAAGTATTTTAGAATTTAAATCAGGTTTTGATCGGATAGCAGTTTTTTTTAATGTCAGAAAAAAACCAAGATCGCGAAGGCTTGTTGATTTAGATAAGCTTAAGGCATTTGTAGCACTTAATAAACGCTTCGAAATTTTTTGATTATTGTACAAGTAATAGCTCTGTTCAACTTGAATGGGCTCAAATTGCGTTTCAAGAAGGCGATCCAAGGTGCTTTCGCCTGAGGGATAAGGGCTGCTAGGTGATTTAAAATATGAAATTTGTTCACTTTTTTGGTTAAAATCTGATGTTGACTTGGCCGGAGCAGAAATAGTTGAAAAAATCAGCAAAAAAATACTCAAACGAAGAAACAATTTAAAGTCAGGTATGACAGATAGCATCTTTTTTATTTTACAGAGGTAAAATCATGAATCAAGCCCAGTTCTTTGGTATAACATTTAATATAATATTTATTGTAAAAATTGTTTAATCACAAAGAGGTTTCAATGAACTTAGATCAAATTCAAAAAATTGGAGTCGTCGGTGCTGGGCAGATGGGTAGCGGTATTGTGCAAATTGCTGCTGCTGCGAAAAATTTCAAAGTCGTGATGTTTGATGTAAATTCGGCAGCTCTCGACAAAGGTCTTGCAACAATTGCATCAAGCCTTGATCGTATGATCAAAAAAGGAACCTTCACCGAGGATTCGAAAAAAACTTTATTAGCGCAAATTTCTGTATCGACAAGTTTACAAGATTTAAAAGACTGTGATTTTGTCATCGAGGCCGCAACAGAAAACGTTGATTTAAAATTAAAAATTTTTAAAGATTTAGATTCAGTCGTCAAAGCGTCTGCGATACTTGCAACAAATACGTCTTCAATTTCAATTACTAAAATTGCGGCTGTAACATCAAGACCCGATAAAGTTTGTGGTATGCACTTCATGAACCCCGTTCCGGTGATGCAATTAGTTGAAGGAATACGCGGGCTTCAAACGTCAGATGAAACATTTTCTTTAACAAAGTTATTATCCGAAAAGCTAGGTAAAACCTTTGTTGAATCTGTTAAAGATATGCCGGGTTTTATTGTAAATCGAATTCTGATGCCCATGATTAACGAAGCCATTTATACATTGCATGAAGGTATAGCCACAGTTCAAAGCATCGATAGTGCTATGAAGTTAGGGACGAACCAACCCATGGGTCCACTGACTTTGGCGGATTTTATTGGCCTTGATACCTGTCTGGCTATTATGAATGTGCTCTATGATGGTCTAGGTGATTCTAAATATCGACCGTGTCCATTGTTGGTCAAATATGTCGAAGCAGGTTGGTTGGGTAAAAAAACAGGTAAAGGATTTTATACATATGAACGCTGATTTTCAAAATATTAAACTTGAACAACGTGAAAATGCGGTTTGGTTTTTAACTTTAAACAGACCTCAAGCGTTAAATGCGCTGAATTCACAAATGCTTAATGAAATTGGTGAAGCTGTCAGGCAGCTTTCCGAAATGGATTATGACAATGCTAAAGTTTTAGTTGTTACAGGTGCTGGTGAAAAAGCTTTTGTGGCCGGAGCCGACATTAAAGAAATGAGCGATCTAAATTCGGACATGGCTCGTGCTTTTGCTCAAAAAGGTCAATCTGTATTTCATGAATTTAATCTGTTAAAAATTCCAGTGATCGCTGCAGTCAATGGATTTGCTTTAGGCGGTGGATGCGAATTGGCCTTAGCGTGTGATTTCATTATCGCCAGCGAAAATGCAAAGTTTGGTCTGCCCGAAGTTTCTTTAGGATTAATTCCAGGTTTTGGCGGTACAGTACGTTTACTTAATGCTGTTGGTTTACGTAAAGCTCGCGAAATGACATTTACCGGTGAATTATTAACTGCGACAGATGCAAAAAATCTTGGATTTGTATCATCGGTAGTACCAGCGACTGAATTAATACCAACCGTTATGAAAAAAATAGAAATGATTTTATCAAAATCTGCAGTGGCTATCGGACTTGCGAAAAAATCAATTAATCAAGCCTGTGATCTTGAAATTGAAAAAGCATTGGCTAACGAGGCTGAAATTTTTGGTCACATATTTGAATCGATCGATTCAAAAGAGGGCATCTCTGCATTCTTAGAAAAGCGAAAACCACAATTCAAAGGAAATCAGTAAATGTTAAAAAATCCTGTGCGGATCGTTACAGCGGCAGCGCTTTTTGATGGCCACGATGCTTCAATAAATATTATTCGTAGAATGTTGCAAGAGGCCGGTGCCGAGGTGATTCATCTTGGACATAACAGATCTGTTGATGATGTCGTCAAAGCCATTCTGCAAGAAGGTGCGCAAGGCGTGTGTATTTCGTCGTATCAAGGCGGACACATGGAATATTTTAAATATTTAAAAGATTTGCTAGATCAAAACGGCGCAAGCTACGTACAGATTTATGGTGGTGGTGGTGGCGTCATAATACACGAAGAAAAAAAGCAACTTGAAGATTATGGTATAGCGCAAATTTTTCATCCTGATGATGGCCGGCGTTTGGGCCTTGAAGGCATGATCCAGATGATTGTTACGGGTTGTGATTTTGATGTTTTAGAAAAGCAAAAAAATAGTAACAAAAACAAAGCACTCGATTTGCCATCATTTCAATTGGGCGTAGCCCTAACAGCCATTGAAAATGGTGAAAAAAATGTAACTCTGGATCAATTTAATTTATCAGATTTCGGACGAAAAAAAAATCAACCACTTATTTTGGGTATCACGGGTACCGGCGGTGCCGGAAAATCATCTTTAATCGATGAGCTTGCGCAACGATTTTTAAATGCATACCCAGAACATAAAATTGCAATCGTTTGTGTGGATCCATCAA
>JAYVKY010000279.1:0-2271 GCA_043767965.1 Pseudobdellovibrionaceae bacterium | reverse complement strand
CCATTAATCAGAATCCTTTTTGATGTCTCTGGGTGTTTCAATTTCAATTGAATTTTATCTGTCATTTCTATGATCGATAAATTTCTAATTACATAAATCAAATTTTTTAGCAAGAAAATTTCTATATTGGTAAGCATCAAAACAGCGAATTGCATGGCTGGTGAATCTGATTACCACATAAAATATTATACTTTGTTTAATCCAATGCATTTATATATATAATTAGATTATAATTTCTATTTCAAATTTTTAGTGACTTTTTTTAAAGCGTGGTGGTTGTGAATTTTCCATTTTCGTAATTTACGCTGTTGTAAAGGAAAGCAGTGATATATAGATCATAACTGCCAGCCGAAAGTGCATACACAGGCCGGGTTGTGACCACCGTTTGAATGGCAGTAGGATCGGCCACACCAGTGTACGCGTACGATTGACAGGATAATAGCCTTTCGTCATAGTGGCTTGATTCTGGTTTAGTAATGCTGACTGCACAACTGCCTGAATTGGCAGTAAAGTTATTAGAAAACACTACCGTAATTGAATGGGCTTTGGCGTACGGAAGAGCTTCCACTGCCGTCTTGATCGTGGTCACCGAAGCGTCAAATGCAAGGGGACTAGTATACACACCATCACCCCATGAAAAGGTAATATTGCCACTTGATAACACAGCCACAGGTAAAGTGCTGATTGTCTGCACTTCGGTAACTGGGGTAGTCGGAATGGTGATATTTAAATATTGCTTTGAACCATCGAAGTTCCAATAACCATTCATATCACCGTCAATTAATGCGCCTCTAATATTATTAGTGAAAGGAAGTATAAACCATGGTTTGCCATGGCTAGTAAATGAGCAATTTCTAATGTGTGATGTGCCTACAATTTCGTTTCGAAGGAAATCAAGATTGACACTGCGCCCATTGCCATATAGTGATTCATTGCTTGAATTCACGATATCCACTGAAGATCCATACCCAAAATTGCGCATTTGAGTTAAGGCCGAGGTTGAAGCCCCAGCAGTGTGGCACGAAACTAGCAAATGACTACATTTGCCTTGTAAAGTATCAAGTAAGAACTGGTTTGTGCCGACCACCATTGACTTGGAAGGGAAGCTGATTTGGGTGGGTTGAAGGAAATTACATCCCAAAATTGATCGAGGTGGATAAGCAGTATTGCTAGTTTCGCAGATCAAGGACATAGCGGTCAAGGTTACGGTTCCGCTACCGCTGGTGATTAAATTGGAATTGGGGTAGAAGGTGAATTGGGTATCTTCGGTTTGATTGCGTAAGTTTAATTCTTTGATGATGCCAATGTATGAGCCCATGAGCACCAATTCGTAAGTACGTACATCCCCAGATGACATTAATTCGCCCGAACCGACTAAACTATTATCCTCATCAACACCGATGTTAATTTGGGGTGAAATATTAATCAATTCATCATTACCAAGGGCTAAAGTGTAACCTGCTAGCATAGAATTTGAAAACCAAGTTTGGTTAATCCGTTGTCCACTATTTGAGCCTAAGTCGATTTGGCTGAAGAAGTGGGTGACTGGGCAAATTCTAAAACTAGTTCCGGCGGTTGCGGTTAATTGAAATCTTAATCTGAAGTTCTTGACGTTCGTAATTGAGCCTTTGGAAATAACTCCATTCCAGTTTGCAATGGCGGTGCTGAACATCGCGGTCGGAATGTTGCTGAAGTCAATTTGAGTGTAACCTTTTCGTTCATAATTGGCGAATCGGGCTTGTGAATTGGGGACCCATTTCTTTTTGCTGACCATCTGTTTGCCATTACTGACTTTTACATCAATTGCGCTGAGTGCGGACATGGTTATGTATATTTGTAACCTAGATTTTAAATTTATTTATTTTCGAAATAAAAAATATGTTAAAAAAAGTTCAATTTCAATCAATTAATTTTTTATATTGTAACCAAAGTGCGAAGACTACCCTTGCGATTTCATTGCCTAAGTAATCGCTAGGGTAGAACGATGTGACCTCTTCAATAATCATACTAAGACTATCAAAATCATCTAATTCACTGGGTTCAATGACGATTCCACTCAGAAGATATGTGAGTTGTGAATCTACCCATTCTACACTTAACACTTGATTATGTGTAGTGAGGTGTGTGGCTAATAATTTGCCAGCCATAGTTTGATCAATAGCAGATTTGATATCATTAATTAACTCCAGTTTTTGTTGAATAATCGATGTCATTTTACAATTATATATAGATAATCAAAGATTTTTATTCTATATTATCTATATAACACGA
>JAYVKY010000278.1:0-30295 GCA_043767965.1 Pseudobdellovibrionaceae bacterium | reverse complement strand
CTCATGTGTGTTTCTCCTTAAATTAAGTTTTTTAAAATTATTTTATAAAAATATAAACTGTACGGTTGCGCTAAATATTGTGTGCTTATTGTACAATTCCTAAAATATCTTCTTCGCGCATCATTAAATATTCTTCGCCAGATAATTTAATTTCAGTGCCTGCATACTTAGAAAATAAAACTTTGTCGCCAGTTTTTACTTCGAGGGGTAAAATCTTACCGTCTTCAGTAACTCGGCCTTTGCCAGCAGCCATAATTTCACCGCGCTGTGGTTTTTCTTTTGCTGTATCAGGAATAAATAATCCACCAGCTGTTTTTTCTTCCTCAGCCATTCTGCGAACTAAAATTCTGTCGTGTAACGGGCGTACGCCCAATTCTGTTTTTGCCATTGTATCCCCCAAGTAAAGCGGGCCCAATTACGGGACCCGGTTAGTTAACTCATTTTCTTTTTATGACTTATACGCTGAGCAAATGTGAATTGCATTCATAAACTGTCAAGGTCATGGGGGTTGGTATTATAAGAATACTGATTTATTTTACTCGTCAACAGCCTTTGGGCCTACGACCAAGGCAGCCCTTAACAGCTGCCTATTAATTTTGTTAAAATTATAGGCATGTGCTGACATAAGCTCTGCGACTTCTTCATCTGATAATTTACCGGCTAGGCTTTGTATAGCCTGCTGAAGATTGTTTTGCTTATTTAAGTAGCCAATAAAATAATCATTAATAGTAAGTTCGCTGGCAATGCTTGCTTGGAATAGCTCTTTAGAAAGTTGATTTTTTAGATTTGGATCAAGCCCCGCGCCGGCAGATTGTCTTTGTTTCTCTAGTGATTGCTTGGTTTTTTGGATGCGTAATTCGGCCGCGCCAACCATTGTGTTTTTCCATTCGCGGTACGTTTTAAATTGGGCCGAGGCGGTGGCTGCGGGCGGTGCCTGCTCATTTGGTTTTGCTGATCCCACAGAAGAAAATAAAAGCGCCGCTAACGCCAACGTGCAAATTCCAGATACGTACAACTTTCTCATAACGGCCTTTCAAATAAATTCCAACAACGTGCTGCTGCGATAATCCATTACAACACTTGTGCCCATTTAAAGTCGCTATACGTGATTTGGCCGGGCGGGGTGTCTACTTCAGCGACAATAATGACAACATTTATTGTCCTATTCGGATTTTTAATGCGATTTTTTATATGCCCCCCAGGACTAGGCCAGAGGCCAATCTTTTAAAAAACAAACTTATAAAATTGAAACTGAACTAACCCTTTGATTTGATGAAATTGTCAAAATTATACAAAAGCCGCCATGGATTGGTGGCCAAAAAAAGACAGACTCTGTATTTTACAGAGCCCCCCAACGTAAGCAGGAGGCGAGCATGGGCCGAGTTCTGACAAAGTTTTCTGAGCACTCTAAGATCGATAAAGATCTGATCGAAACCGAACTGTTTGCTGCGTTTCGAGCCCTTGAGGTTGATCCTGAAAACATGACAATCGAAGAGCTGCGCGAATCTTTGTTGCTCTATTTAGACGAAGTTTTTTATGGGATTTCACCGGACCGCGTTCAATAAATCATTTCTTAGTAAATTCTTTTTGAAAATCCTGTAATGTCACCTTGGTCCGTTTGTATTTGTCTGGCGCTACTTCAATAAATTTTAACATTTCTTCGGTCAAAGCCAGTGCTTCTGTTTTTTTATCCAAAGCTTTTAATATTTTAATTTTTACTACGCTCAACTGGGGCAAGTTTCCCTCTTTATATATAAGCGCCTCGTCGATTTTTATTAAGGCTTCTGCGGGGCGCTTTTGCTTTAATAAAAATTTAGCATAGCGATCATGATACACATAAATTTTTGGATATTTTTCAACCAGTGACTGAATTAATTTTTCGGCCTCGGGAAATTTTTCAGCCTGATTTAAATATCCGATCGCGCTGATCATTTGGCCTGGAAAATTAACATCGTGTTTTTTTGATAAAATATTTTCTGCGATTTTCTGCAGTGTTATTTTTTTATCTTCGGATTTATTTAAAAAATCCTCAGTACGTGCGCGCATATCCAATGCTTCGGCCAATTCAAACCCCGCCAAATCACCAATGGTTGACTCTGAAAATAATTTTTCTGTGTTTTTATCTTGTATAACTTGATTTAAATCAGATTTCACTTTTTCAGCCATTGTGATTTGTGCGGAATCCTTTTTAAGGTCTTTGGTTTCTAAAAAATCTAGTTGCCAACGAAGTTGGTCGATTTTTGAAGTCGTATCATGAATGGCTTTATCTAAGCCCAATAGGTAGGCTATTTTTGCAAGGTCGTTCTCGTCTTTTTTGTCTGATAATAAATTCATTTCGCAGTTTATTTTTTGTTTAAGACTATTTTCATCTTTCAGTAGGCCAAAATATTTAGCTGCATTTTGCCAATCCATTTGTCCAAAATATATCTTGGCTAATTTTTCAGTGGCCTTGATGTCGCCAGTATCTGTTTTGGTTTTTAATTTATCGATTGAATCACTATTTTTTGATTCCGCTGCCAATTCCTTAGAAAAAGTAGCCGCGGGCTGATAATCCAACCAGCGGTAAATTTCTTGGCCCGAAGTATTTAACAAAACCAGCGTGGGAATAGCCTTCACTGAGAACTGATCGCTGATTTTTTCATTTTCAATCAGATCAATATTTATTTTTTGGACGTTCATTTTAGAGAAAATATTTTTAACGCTTTTTTGTGTGTATGTTTCTGAATTCATGCGAATGCAGGCGGGGCACCATGGCGCCGAAAATATTAAAAGCGTTGGTTTTTTTGTGTTGATGTATTTATTTATAGCTGTTGGTGCGACGGATTTTTTAATTTCTGTAGATTTTTCAATTTTAGATTCCGGACTTAGTAAAATTTGCTTTTCATGTTGTTCGCAAACAGTTTTTGCGTCATCGCAAATAAAAAATTTTAGATTTATTTTTTTACCATTTGGCATAACCGAGTATATCAGTTTTTGCTCAGTTTTTATTTTTGGATGGTAAATCACGGCCAGGTTGTCGCACGTCGCAGAGGCCGGGGCCTTGTCGTTAATGTGAAAGCCCATTTTCGGCGTCAAAGTGATGACATCATTTTCTGTTTTAATTTCAATTTGATCTTGTGTAATGCCCGCGAAAACACATTGGAATGCTAGCGATAAAATAATAATTAAAGTGTTCCTCATAAATCCTCCGGTATTATAACGCCAGCATATCATATTAAATAAATTCATAAAAAGAAAGGGGCTTTGGGCCCCCTTCAAAAATCATGTGAAATGTTGTTTTAAATTATTGTTTTTCAACAGCAACCTGAATAAAGGTTTCCATGCCCTCGGCAAACTTAATGATTGCTTTGTGCGTTCCTAAAACTTTGATTGGCTCAGTTAAAATGATGTCTTTTCGGTCAACCGAAAAACCCGCTTTTTCTAAAGCTTTTGAAATATCTGTGGTTGTTACAGTTCCAAATAATTTGTCGCTATCGCCCGCATTTAATTTAAAGGAAACGGTTGTACCTTTGATTTTATCTAAAACAGTTTGGCGCTCAACAAGGGCCTTTTTCTTTTTAGATTCAGCAACTCGCTTTAAGTGATTCCACTCAGAAACGCGCTTTTCAGTTGCCTCTACAGCTAGTTTTCTTGGAAACAATAGGTTTCTTGCAAATCCAGCAGACACAGTAACAAGGTCGCCAACTTTTCCTAAATCTTTAACATCTTTTTGTAAAATAACTTTCATTGTGTTTTCCTTACTTTAATTTTTAAGTTTTTCTGTGCCATTTTTCGAAAGTCAGCCCAGTAATCAATTAGGCCAATAAACCCAACCGCTGGCGCCAACCATACAAAGATCAAAACATATATCAGCCCTTTACTAAATAGGCCCCATCGATAAAAACGAGTCAGATATTCTAACACCGCAATTCCCTGCAAAAAAAAACTGACTACGCTAAATATTGAAATGTTAATTGCTATCATTTTTATTTTTTCAGCAAAAACAACGGATAAAAACATTTCATTATTCAACAGACTGAATAAAAAGCCAGCTAAGGCCAACCATATAAATTGGTCTGGCAATCTAAACTCGAGCCATTTTAAACTAGAGATTGTTTTTTCTCTTTTCAATTGAAACAGCTGGAAAACTTTTGATTCAAAAACAAACCCTACCGCCAAAGAACAAATGAGTGCCGCAATAAGCGCGCCCGGCATGTACTGAACGAGTTGTTCGATCGAAATTTTTTCGTCTGGATTTATTTGGCTCATCGTTTGTATTATCGGCGCAGTCAATTGTTCGGCTAAATTGATATTTAGTGAGCTTTTAACAATAGCAATATAACTAACGATAGCAAATAGAGCCCCCATTGTGAGCGCAATTAAACTTGTTTTTTTCCAAGAAACACCTCGTTTTTCCAGTTCATTGTAAAAGCCTAAAGTCGTCCACACGGCTCCTATATAAACCGCACCAAGTGTCAGTTGTACTAAAAATAATATTGCGACCATCGCTGTGCCAACGCCCCAAAATAAAACTGGTTTTGCTTTCGCCGAAAACGCTCTTAAAAAAGGCGCTCCCATAAAAGAAAATAGAACAGCGACTAAGGCCGTTACTAAAGCCAAAGTCCATATTTTTTTATTTTGCGTTGCAGATGAATTGTTCATGCGTGCTGATTAAATCTGGTTTTTAAAAGATTTTCTTTTAAAAACTAATCATCGTCGCGATCCACGCGTGCTTGTTGGGCCGCTTGGCGACGCAGTAACGATTTCGCTTCGCGCTCTTTTTCGCGCTGAGCAGATTCAGCCAAACCTTTTTTGAAAGATTCAACATGTTTAGACATTGGAGTTCTTTCATCTAAAGCTGTGTGCATAAAACGCAAAACACGATCATTGATACGCATTGTACGCTCGAGCTCCATAATAGCCTGTGGTTGGGTCTCGTATACGGCATGAAAATAAATAGCTTTTTTTAGCTTTCCAATTTGTGTTGCCAGAGTTCGCTTGCCCCAAGTTTCAACGGCCTGTATTGTGCCCTTGTACGTTGTGATTGTTTCTTTGTTTTTAGCGAACAACGCTTTTTGCTGTTCTGCTGTTGAATCCGGGTGCATCAGAATGACGACTTCGTACGGACGTTTAGATTCGGTCGTTTTGACCATAATTAATCCCTTCGGTTAAAGCTTAGGCCACCATTGGCCAAGCAAGGACGACTTTTTATATCGATTTTAACATCGACTGTGTTTTATCCATTTTATTAAAAATGTCTAATTGGTGTAACAGCTTTTTCATGCACGGACAAGGCTTGATCTTCATCTGATTCTAGCCTTAGTATGGTAAAATGAGCTTGGCGTTGACTGTCCTTGATGGGCCCCATAAGGGGGAGATTTTATCATTACGAAAAGATTTTATTTTTAGTGGGCTTTATTTTTCTGATGAAGAAATGGGCTCGCCTAGTGCAAAAATCGATCTTGATCAAAATATGTCTTGGAATATCATTGGGTTAAATGATATTAAGGTTCGAATTGGTTTGGCGGAGTCTAATCGAATTTCTTTGCTTTTAGGACTTGTCTTTCATTTGGGCCAAACTGGTTTTAAGGTGATTGAAAAACCAAAGTTAAAACTTAAGGGCTGGGAAGAGGGCCTTACGAACTGGGTCAGCGAACAAAATTGGCAGCAAAAACAAACTGATTTTTTCTTTTTTTTGTATCCTGTGCAGATGACCTTTTTATCGGGTCCACAGGCCGACGAATTTTTTACCATCAGCTATGGCCCCAGAACTATGGGGTTTAACAGTTTTGATTTAAATATCAAAGAGCCGTCCCAACCCAAAGAAATCGTCAGATTTTATCAGATCGGCGAAACGGCATATGTCGAGAATCTAACCGGCGGCCTGCAGTCAGATAAAGTTCTTGTGAATAAAAAGCGATTCGACCATCATGCGATCACTGCTGGCGACCGTTTACAGTTTGGTGCGCATTTAATCGAATTTTCAATATTAAGATAAGGCTTGTGGTTGCAGATGAACATTGAGTTGGTTGAAAAAAAAACGGGATATTACAAGGCTTTTGATGGAACACCCATTTATTACGAAACACGCGGCAGCGGAGAGCCCATAGTTTTTATTTACGGAATTGCCTGTTTGATGAATCACTGGCATCACCAAGTCGAGTTTTTTTCAAAAACACACAAGGTGATTTTATTTGATATTCGAGGACATCATAAAAGTGTTCCCATAGGAAACATAGAAAATTTAAAATTTGAGCATCTTGCTTTTGATTTGCAAGGCTTATTAAAACACTTGGGCCATGCCTCTGCGCATATTGTGGGCCATAGTTTTGGCGCACCCTATGTTTTAAAAACCTATGAACAGTTTCCTGAAATTTTTAAATCTGTGGTTCTTATTAATGGCTTTGCAAGAAATCCACTGAAAAAATTATTTGGTTTCGAATTTGTTGAGCCCTTGTTTCACTTTTTAAAAACTCAACACAAGAAATCGCCTGATTTGTGGAATGCTTTGTGGAAAACAATGATTGATAACCCACTCGCTTTTCAAGTTGCAGCAATGGCCGGTGGTTTTAATATTAAGCTGACTCAGTTTAAAGATATTGAAATGTATGGCCGCGGTGTCTCAAGATTAGAGCTGCCTATGTTTTTTGAAATGTTTGGCGAAATGCTTAAGTTCGACGGAACCGAAATTTTATCTATGATTGAAGCGCCAACGCTTATTATCGCCGGAGAAAAAGATTTTCTAACGCCACCGAACTTTCAAAATGAAATGTCTGATCGCATTTTAAATTCACATTTTTGGATGGTGCCCTATGGCTCGCACTGCTGTCAGCTGGATTTCCCCGAGTTTATTAATTTGAAACTCAGGGAATTTTTTGATGGGATCTTAAAAAAATAATTGCCCTTTGCGCTATTTATCGAAGTGCAGCTCTTGTTATTGTCCAACCGTTTTTTTCAACCGAAGCGTCTGATTTAAAAACTATTTTTGCAGAATCTCCGGTAATTGGTAAAGAGTATGTGTCATCGTTTTGCCCACTTATCGTTTGCACAAGCGCGCCCTTTGTATCATAAATTTGAACCACATCGTAATTTCCCTCAGTATCAAATTTTTCAAAATAAAGCGCAAATTCTTTTGTGCCCGTGGCCATTTGAATGTCATATGTTTCATTTGTATTTTTTAAATACGGAGATGCCGATGCATAATTTAAAGAAGCCGTTGGCCAATTTATCGGGTCATTGGTGTCTAATGGAGGATTTGTATTCGTCAATGCCGCATAGGCATCAACCATTCCTCCGGTACGAGTTTTTCCACGAAGACTCGCTATCGGACGAGCCGTTGCCAAGAGGCGCTGTTTTATTTGTGCCGCCGTTAATTGTGGCTCGTTAGCCCATAGCAGAGCGGCAACACCCGAGACATGTGGTGTCGCCATTGATGTTCCTGACCATGAGTCATATTTGCCACCAGTCGAAGAGTAAATATTTACCCCCGGCGCCCCAAGATGAACTGTGTTTTTTCCGAAATTAGAAAATCCAGCAATTGCGCCCACATTATCAATCGCGGCAACAGCCACAATGTTATCAATTGCATAGCTTGCTGGGTATGATGGGCTTGTATCATTATTATTAGAATCATTTCCGGCTGCTGCAATAAATATTGCGCCAGCGTCCTCGGTTTTTTTAATCGCATCAAATAATGTTTGCGAGTATCCGCCACCACCCCAAGAATTGCTCATCACTTTTGCTCCCATTTTGGTTGCATAATCAATGGCTTTGATCGCATTTTCTAAAGAACCCGATCCATTGGCGTCTAAAAATTTAACGGCCATCAGGCTGACGTCCCAGTTTACGCCAACAATACCCGCGCTATCGTTACCTTTGGCGCCAATCGTACCTGAACAGTGAGACCCGTGACCCTGATCATCCAGTGGGTCGCCCAAACCAGTTACTGCATTATAACCATAAATATCATCAATAACGCCATTGACATCATCATCAACACCTGCTTTTCCATTAAGCTCGGCTAGATTTTTCCACATATTCTCTTTTAAATCAGGATGGTTATAATCAATTCCGGTATCAATAACGGCCACGATCATTTTTTTTGAGCCCGTTTGAATGTCCCAGGCTTTTTCAATGTTCACATCAACACCTTGTGTTCCAACCCTACCGCTAGAATCTTTTTGCCCCATATTTTTTAGCCCCCAAAGTTGTTCCATCATTGGGTCATTCGACGCTTTGTTCGCGTGATAAATAAAGTTGGGCTCGACAATATCAACCAATTCATTTTCAGATAGTATTTTTAAAACAGATTTTTCTGTTTCGAAAATGGGTCGCTTAATAACAACTATGTTTTGCCCTGGGATTCTTGATTTAATATATGATCCTAAATTTTGCGACAGGGCATAGACTGATTTTGTGTTAATAATATTTTGTTTTAATCTAACAACATATTCGCCAGGCACTGATTCGATTTTTACCGCGGCAAAACCATTAAGTGCTGAAAGTAAAATTGCCGGAAATAAAATTTTTGAAAAATTTCTTTGATATTGCATGGGTGCTTATCCTTCCATAGATAATTTATTTTATGTTTTTCAACGTGTATCGCAGAAAAAGCATAGCATGCAGAATTTTTTTGCGCGTTTATTTTGCTGGCTTCAGTTTGAAACTGGGCCTAGGTCTATGTTTGGTTTAAATTAACTTCCTGTTTTTTTATTCTCAAGCTCGCGTAAGGCCTCGCCATCAAAATTAAAGGCCATTTGTTGATTGGGCGGTGCAAGCGATTTTAAAGAAACTATTTTTTGTGGGTTATCTTGGATAATTTTTTTCTCGCTCGGCGTAATTACGTCGACACCATGAGCGGCTTTAATAAGATGTTTCAGAAAAGCCTCTTGAACAGACGTGGCTGACTTTGGGTTAAATCCCATCTCTGTCATTAATTCACCCATTTTTTTCATAAACACTCCTGTTGTGACCTATCGTCAGTTTGCTAAGGAATCTATAGATGAATGTCTAGTTTGTTTTCGTAATGAGAATCAAGATGCGTCTAGATCTGAGACGTTTGATGCAAAAAATCATGGTTAATAATGACTGAGCGCGTGGATTTGATTTTTAAGATAAGGTTTTGTTATGTATTTTTAGTAGATTCACCTACAATTTTTAGTAGACTGACCTACTAAAAATTGTAGGTGAATCTATAGAAATGAAAAGGTTGGTTTTAGACTTTGAATTAATTCGTGCGCACCATTGGGATTGTACAACATCAAATTCATTAAAAAAATGAGCCTTGAAACTTATCTGAATTTTGGTGGATATCCAGGGTCGTATCCATTTATATCTGATCCTAATCGTTGGAAAAATTACATTGCTGATTCGATTATTGATACGGATCTTTTTGATGGATCCTATTTAATAAAACCTATTTTTAAATACGCAAAAACTGTTTTACGCACCAGATCCTCGTCACCAAAAATTATTTTAATGGCGCCGGCGCTGTCCTGTTTTCACAGGTTGGGTCAAATTGACAAGGCCTATTTGGGTCATGTTTTGGAATCTGCCGTGGGTGCAGATTTAATTCGGGCGGGCTTTGATTTACATTACTGGCGCGAAGGCAAATTCGAAGTTGATTTTGTGATCGAATATAAAAACAAAATCATCGCTATCGAAGTCAAATCTGGAAAACAAAAAAATGCCAAAGGCTTTGCTGAATTTAAAATCGATCAACGCGGTTTAAAATAAATGTGCCGATTGTTTTTGTTGTTCCATTTGGAAGATGTTCGTAAAAATACCCCGCAAGCCGCCCAGAGTCTTGAATAGAATAAATCTGTAATCGACCCTCTCCGAGGGAATAAACAGTGCCTGATGAGCCTATGGGACTATAGCCAAAGTTTGGTCCACTAAAAGTGCTGTGCGATTCTCTTTTGCCATTTTTAAAAATCTCAATTTCGCCCGTAATTTCATTTTTGCCATTTTTGTTCTTTGTTGGCTTTAAGTTTATACTAAGTAGACCATATTCTTTGTTATTAATATCTATAATTCGCCCTTTATAAGAACCAAAATATTTTTCTGAGTCATTAAACCATGTTTCAGGTGAGCCTTTTAAATATGTGTCGATATCTTTTAGTTCAATTTTTTTCAGATTTCTTCGTATTTCCGAATCGTCTCTGCTGTTAACCAAAAGCCATTCGTTCGATTTATATTTTGCGTTTTGTGAATTTGATTTTGCTGCGGATGCTTCGTTATCGACAGGAGTGGGTTGTTTTGCTTCGTCTGGTGTTTTTTGTTGTGGCGCGGTTTTGGTTTGCGCCTGTAGCCCTGGCGCACATTGCGCCTTGCCGACTGACAAATCTTTTTCTTTGTCGGCCGATAAATGCAAACTTAAGTCGGCTAAAAACACGGTCATTATTTTTGATAAAACTTCGTCAGCTTTTTTTAAATCTGAGCTGTCTAAAAGATCTTGAAATTTATTTTTAATAGCTGCTAATTCGGCTGCTGTTTTTTCTGTTTCCGCAGAATCGCTGCGCATTTTGATATATTCTTTCGATTCAGTAATTGTTTTTTCACCGTAATTACGGCCAAAAACAAAAGCCGCTACAAAGCCACACAGAATAAAAAATATTTTTAAAAAATCTGACATAAATAAATCGTACTGAAATATGGGTCAGCCAACAACGAATTACGGCAGCAAATGTATAATTTTTTGACAGCTTATTTGCGGCCTATTGTATTTGGACCGAATATTCTCGTTTTGAAGCGCTTGGCATGGCTTGCAACACTTCTTCATAATAATAAACCCTAACAGAAATAACGGAGATTTTATGAAAAAATTTATCGCTGGCGCAATTTATATACTGACAGCTTCAACCAGCTTTTCACAGATACTGCTTGAAACCCAGCACGGCAAAGAATGTGATTTAACTGTTGTCTCGTCAGATTCATCAACGAGCTTGATTTTAAACGTCAAGGGGACCGCCTCAACTATTTTGTTAAATAAAGATGTTTTGAAGAAAATTGAATCTACGGAGACATTTGAAAATGAACTTGTGATTGATGAGGTAAAGGGGCCACCATTAAAAAGAATTTCATTGGGGCGCGCCTCTAGCAATGGGTTGCTCTACGCGCTTTCACTTCAGCAGTCTGATCTTACTGGTGAGTTGCTAACCGAAACTAGCGTTTTATTGAAGGCAAGTTTTTCAAAATCTTTGAATAAAAGTGTTTTTTCTCCGTATGCGATTTTTATAAACGAGGTCAGCTGTTCATTGAAATAGGACACTAGCGTGTTGATTGATATTAAGTATTGTATTCTTTGACATGGCTGAAATTTTTTAAGCCATGTCACCACCATGGGCCAATTGTTTTTTATTTATTGAGGCTCGTAAATATTCTCGGTTCATTTTTGCGATATTGATCAACGAAATATCTTTGGGGCACGAGGCCGAGCAGACCCCAGTGCTTGTGCATGCTCCAAATTGTTCGGCATCCATTTGTGCGACCATATCCAGGGCGCGTTGATCTTTTTCAACAGCACCTTGAGGCAACAGGGCAAGATGGGTGATTTTTGCCGACGTGAAAAGTGCTGCTGATGCATTTTTACAAGAGGCCACGCACGCGCCACAACCAATACAGGCCGCAGATAAAAATGCTTCGTCAGCATCGTGTTTTGGAATCGGTACACAGTTGGCATCAGGCGCCCCACCCGTATTTGAAGAAATATAACCACCTGATTTAATAATTCGATCAAAGGCCGATCGATCAACCATTAAATCTTTTATAATTGGAAAAGCCTTTGCGCGCCAAGGCTCCATCGTTACTGTTTGGTTATTAGAAAAATGGCGCATATGAAGTTGACAAACCGTCGTGCCCTTTTGTGGTCCGTGCGCATTGCCATCAATCATAAAACCACAGCTGCCACAAATTCCTTCGCGACAATCGTGATCAAACGCAATTGTTTCTTCGCCCTTAATAACAAGAGATTCATTAACAACATCAATCATTTCAAGAAATGAAGCGTCGGGCGAAACATTGACGGCCTGGTAAGTTTTAAATTCACCCTTTGCTTGGTTGTTTTTTTGTCGCCAAATTTTTAATTTTAAATTCATCGTTTTCTTGTTTTCCATAATCGCCTCTATTTATATGACCGAGTTGCTAATTTAATGCTCTCAAATTTTAAATCTTCTATGTGTCGGGTTTGTGCCGTTTTCGCGTCGCCATTCCATTCCCAGGCAGCAACGTGGCAAAACTTTTCATCGTCACGTTTTGCTTCGCCATTATCTTGATGCTCTTCGCGAAAGTGCCCGCCACACGATTCTTCGCGCGTTAAAGCATCGCGACACATTAATTCGCCCAGCTCAATAAAATCAGCCACTCGACCTGCTTTTTCAAGCTCTGGGTTAACACCCATCGCATCGCCGGGAATAGTAATGTTTATTTTAAACTCTTCACGTAATTTTTGAATTTTAGAAATCGCTTCGGTTAAGCCCGCCTTGTCACGCGACATCCCACACTTGTCCCACATGATTCGGCCCAATTCTTTGTGCATGCTCTCGACAGTTCTTGATCCCTTTGTTTTCATCATGCGATCAATTTCAACTTTTGTTTCGTTTGCCGCAGATTTAAAAGCATCATGAGTTACTTCAATATGTTCTAATTTTGCACTGGCTAAATAATTTCCAATTGTATAGGGTAAAATAAAATAGCCATCCGCCAAGCCTTGCATTAGCGCCGAGGCCCCTAGGCGATTAGCGCCGTGATCAGAAAAGTTGGCCTCACCTGCAACAAATAACCCTGGAATTGTCGATTCAAGATTATAATCAACCCACAAGCCACCCATTGTATAATGAGGCGCTGGGAAAATTTTCATTGGTTGTTTGTATGGGTTTTCGCCTGTAATTTTGTCGTACATCTGAAATAAATTACCGTAGCGTTCAGAAATTTTATCTTCACCAAGGCGCTTAATACTGTCTCTAAAATCTAAAAACACTGCGCTTTCGCCGCCATTCACGCCGTGACCCTCGTCAACACGAAATTTTGCCTGGCGCGAGGCCACATCCCGTGGTGCCAAATTACCAAAGCTTGGGTAAACTCGCTCTAAATAATAGTCGCGCTCTGGTTCTGGGATTTCAGAGGCTTTTCTTGTGTCACCCTTTTTTGAAGACACCCAAACGCGTCCATCGTTTCGAAGCGACTCTGACATTAAAGTTAATTTTGATTGGTTCTCTCCGTGCACCGGAATACATGTAGGATGAATTTGTGTATAACAAGGGTTTGCAAAAAAGGCTCCCTTTTTGTGGGCCCGCCAAGTTGCTGTTACAGCGCAGGCCATTGCGTTTGTTGAAAGATAGAAAACATTTGAATAGCCACCACTAGCAATTATCACAGCATCTGCGACATGTGATTCAAGTTCGCCTGTTAATAAATTTCTAACAATAATTCCGCGCGCACTTCCGTCAATAACAACAAGGTCTAACATTTCGCGACGTGTATATAAATCAACGGTTCCCGCATCCGCCTGTCTCATCATGCCAGAGTATGTGCCCAATAATAATTGTTGTCCTGTTTGTCCGCGAGCATAAAATGTTCTTGAAACCTGTGCCCCACCAAAAGAACGATTCGACAAAAGTCCGCCGTATTCGCGCGCCAACGGTACGCCCTGCGCGACAGCTTGATCAATAATATTTACTGAAACTTCTGCTAAGCGATGAACGTTGGCTTCGCGCGCGCGAAAATCGCCGCCCTTAACTGTGTCATAAAAAAGCCTCTGCACAGAATCGCCATCATTTTGATAGTTTTTTGCAGCATTAATTCCGCCCTGCGCAGCGACCGAATGCGCTCGGCGTGGCGACTCGTGAACACAAAATGATTTTACCTTGTAACCCATTTCGCCCATTGCGGCTGCGGCCGAAGCACCCGCAAGGCCCGTTCCAACAACGATCACCGTGTGTTTTCGTTTGTTGGCAGGGTTTACAAGCTTCATATTAAATTTGTGATTTATCCACTTTGAACTGATGTCGCCCGAAGGGGTTTTGCTATCTAATTTGTTTGTCATATATTAAACCTTTTAATTGTTTGTTAAAACTATTTGTGAATTAAAAAAACATAAAACGGTTGAGATAAAAACCCCCCCGCAACAATTGCTGAATATATCCATGCAAATTTCTTTAAAGATTTTTGCATTTTACGCTCTAAAATTCCAAACGATTGAAAAATTGAATGGGCGCCGTGCGACAAGTGAAACATTAATAAAAATAATGAAACAAAATACCATGCAACATATCCGGGTTGTTTAAAAACCTCTAAAACCAATTTATGAAGATCGCGCATTTGAACGCCATCAACAGTTGTTGAATATTCAGCACCGTATTTAAAAGTAATTAGGTGTAAAATAATAAATGCCAAAATAATGGACCCCTGAATTGCCATCGTTTTTGAGGCCAATGACGAGCCCTTTTCTCCGTTTGGCACCACTAAGTAGCGCTCTGGCCTAGATTTGCGATTTTGTATTGTTAACCCGATCGCCGTGAAAACATGAGTCACTAATACTAAAATTAAAATGCTCTCAGCCGCATATAAGAGTGGCTTGTTTGATACAATGGCATGGCCGTACACGTTATAAGCATCTGCTCCAACAAGAATCAGCATATTGCCCGCCATGTGAGTCAAAACAAATCCTAGCCACACAAGGCCTGTTAGGCCCATGATGTATTTTCGGCCCACAGTTGATTTTAAAAAATCGAACATATTTTTTCCTTTATCTATTTATTTTTATACTTTAAATTATTATTTTTTTAAGCGAGGTTCAAATGAAAATATTTGTTTGTCTAAAACAGGTGCCGGATACCGAGACAAAAATCAAAATTTTACCAGATCAGTCGGGAATTGACCCCGCCGGAATCAAGTGGGTACTGAATCCTTATGATGAATATGCTGTCGAAGAGGCAATAAGGTTTCGAGAAAAAAATCCGACTGCACAAGTTTGGGCCATTTCGATGGGACCAAAGGCTCGCGTTATTGAATCGCTACGAACAGCTTTGGCGATGGGCGCTGATGAGGCAATTGTGATTAACTCTGTGGAAAATGCAGATGCCTTAACAACCGCTAAGGCTTTATCGTCAGTTATTCGTTCGGAATCTGATGCACATTTAATTTTTACAGGCACGCTTTCAATCGACAACAATCAATCATCAGTTCCGCAAATGCTTGCTGAAATTTTAAATTTACCTCATACAACTGTAGTTTCAAAATTTGA
The DNA here is from genome assembly GCA_043767965.1 of Pseudobdellovibrionaceae bacterium. Taxonomy (GTDB): domain Bacteria; phylum Bdellovibrionota; class Bdellovibrionia; order Bdellovibrionales; family Bdellovibrionaceae; genus Pseudobdellovibrio. Next base: position 15,075 of record JAYVKY010000278.1, on the reverse strand, counting down.
AGCCACCGCCGAAAATATAACTGTTGGGCGTGACGCCGACGGCGGGGCCAGAGAAATTGTACAAATGATGACTCCGGCGCTAATTAGCACTAACAAGGGCCTAAATATGCCTCGGTATGCAAGTCTTCCTGGCATTATGAAGGCTAAGAAAAAAATTATTAAGGAAATTGAGTTTTCTTCTTTAAATATTCCGATGACCGAACAAAAGGTAAAATATACCGGCTATGTTCTGCCGCAAGACAAGGCCCCGGTTAAATTATTGGCCGGCGACGCCTCTGCACAAGCGAGTGAGCTGATTAAACTTTTACGTGATGAAGCAAAGGTGTTATAACTATGGCAAAAATTTTGGTTTTCTCTGAATTTCAAGGTGATAAATTAAAGCGTAGCTCTCAGGAGCTTTTGCAGTTTGCAGCAAAAGCTGGTGCAAATTCTGTGATTGGTTTTTCTGTTGGGACGCTGGCGGCCGCATCGGCCAACCAGATGGCCCAACATGGCGCGACTGAAATTCATATCTTAAAAGATTCAAGTTTTGATGCTTACAATCCTGAATTATTTTCGACTGCTATTGCGGAGGTTATTCAGAAGTTAGGCGCTACTATTGTGTTGGCGTCAGCAAGTTCGACAGCTAAAGATTTATTCCCCAGAATCGCCGCCAAATTATCTTGTGGCGTTGTTTCTGATGGCGTCGAAATTTCGATTTCGGGTGATGACGTCCGGGTTAAAAAGCCCCTGTACTCGGGTAAGTGTTTTGCAACCGCCGTGTTTGAAAACTCAAATATAAAAATTGTTTTGATGCGCGCAAATCAACTGCCCGTCGCTGTTGGCGACGCTTTAAAATCTGCAAAAGTTATTGAGCACACTTTTATTAAGCCAAACCTAAAAACCTTGATTAAAGAAATTGTTAAGGGCACCTCTGAAAAACTGGATTTGACTGAGGCAAACATTATTGTCTCTGGCGGGCGCGGCCTTAAAGAGGCTGCTAACTTTAAAATGCTCTATGATTTGGCTGATGTGCTGGGCGCCACCGTTGGCGCTACGCGTGCCGTTGTTGATGCTGGCTGGGTTTCACACTCTATGCAGGTTGGACAAACTGGAAAAACAGTGGCGCCGTCATTGTATATAGCTGTTGGTTTGTCGGGGGCCATTCAGCACCTCGCGGGCATGAGTGGGTCGAAAGTTATTGTTGCAATTAATAGTGATCCGAATGCGGCGATTTTCCAAAAAGCAACCTACGGCATTGTTGGTGATGCCTTTGAAATTATTCCAAAGCTCACTGAAGAGTTTAAAAAATTGCTTCATGGTTAATTTTTGTATTTTCTATGAATAAATTAAGAGGAATTGTTTTAGGTTTTTTAATTTGGATTATATATAAAATAATTTCTTCCACCTGGCGAGTTACTCTTTTTGAACCCCCAGACATGAAGGATCTTTTGTTAAAAAAAAAACCACTCATTCTGTCGCACTTTCATGGTGACGAATTGGTTCTTATTTCTTTAGTAAAAAAATATCAAATTGCAACAATGACTTCGACCAGTAAGGACGGCGAAATTATGAATACCGCATTGAAGCTTTTGGGCGCAAACACCTCGCGAGGTTCTTCAACGCGCGGTGGCGTGTCGGCCTTAAAAGGACTGATTGATTTTTGCAAACAAGGACATAGTTGCAGTTTTGCTGTGGATGGGCCGAAAGGACCAATCTTTGAAGTGAAGCCAGGAGTTTTTGAAATAAGTCGATTATTAAAGGCTCCGATCTTTGCCTGTGGAGTCAGCGCTGATCAAGCCTGGCACTTTCCGAAATCTTGGAATAAAACTTATTTCCCAAAACCCTTTTCTAAGGTAAATATATTTTGGCAGGGTCCTGCTTTGTGGGTTGATAAAACAATTGACCCTAGGGATCCTGTTTTGGCAAAAGCACTGCAAAATCAACTTTTTGATGCGCGCAGACAATCGGCCAATTTAATTGCGGCGCGGGCCTCGCAGTCTTAGAATGAATAATTAGTTAATTAAAACACGGAGAGACAACATGAAACGGATTTTATTAGTTTGTTTTTTATTCATCACGGCAACCACTTTTGCACAAAAAGAAACAGATGTTCTGGCAACTGTTGGAACAAAAAAAATTACGGTGGGCGATTTTAATAAAAAATATAAAGAGGTCACGTCACAAGTTTTATCAAACCCGCCCAGTAAAAAAGTTTTCTTAGAAGACCTTGTTAGGTACGAAATGGGGCTGCAAGAGGCTAAAAAACGTGGTCTAGATAAAGATACTATTGTTCAAGATCAAATGAACCAGGCCATGTATAAGGGTTTGCTTGAAAAAGAATTGGGCCAAAAAGTTCAAGATAGCAAGGTCACTGATGAAGAAATGAAGGCCTGGTACTCTAAAAACCCGCAAATTCGCGTTTCAACTATTTTAATCGAAGTAAAGCCCGGCGCCACGGCCGCACAGCGTGCAGAAGCTAAGAAGCGTGCAACAGAAATTTTAACAGAGGTTAAGTCATCAAAGCGCCCCTTTGAAGAGCTTGTTAGGCTTTACTCAGACGATACAACAACAAAAAATTTGGGTGGTGATATTGGGTGGCAATCGCGTATCACTTTAAATCCTGCTTATTATGAGGCAGCAAATAAATTGAAACTCAATGGGGTGACTGCAGATTTGATTGAGGTTGCGTTTGGCTTTCACATCATTAAACTGACTGGCAAAAGATCTTTTGAAGAGGCGCCTAAGCGCGAAATTCGCATGGCTGTTTTCGATGAGAAAAGGAAAATTTTATTTGATAAGTTTTTTGATAACTTAAAAAAGAATTACCCCGTCAATGTTAACACAAAATTGGTTGAATAACTATTTTCATAAATTTTTGTTTATTAAAAAAAGCCTCGCTCTAGCGGGGCTTTTTTGCTTTGTTTGTGTTTTTTTTGGTTGCGATATTTTTTCAAGAAATGTTTTTTCAAAAGTTGTTGTTAAAGTTCAAGACCAAGAACTGACGCTACAAGGTTTTTCAAAGCTTTTGGCGCGAAGCCTAAAAAATCTTGATCCGTTGTCAGCAAAAGATCCGGTGATTATTAAAAAATTTAAAGATCGAATTTTGTCTGATTTTATTGTGGATAGCTTAATTGAGATTTGGTTTGTTGAGTCAAGGCGTACTTTGGACCCGGCTATAATCGCGGCACAAATTTTAGCTGTTACAAAAAACTATCCCTCTGACTCGGCATTTCGCACAGCCCTGGCGGAAGAAGATTTATCACATGATGAGTGGGTTTCTGGCATAACGCTTTCTGTGAAACGACAGTTGTTATTTAAAGAACTTCAAAAAAAAATTGATCCAATTTCTGAGGCTGATATTAAAAATTATTATGATTCTAATAAAAGTAAGTTTTTTCAAAAAGAATCGGTACTTGCAAAAAGCATTTTGATTTCTGATGAAAGCCAGTCTGATGTTATCAAAAAACTGGCAAAAAAAACTTCTTTTGAAAAACTTATTCAAGATTATTCTATAGAAATCCCTAAGCCCAAAGATGGTATTTTTGCTTGGGTCGAGCGCGATGCTATTTCTGATCTTGATATTTTGTTCACAAATAAAAAACAAGACCTTATTGGCCCGATCAAAATGAGCGACGGCCTACGCCTTTTTAAGGTTGTTCAGCGCAAGTCCGCACGGCAAAAGCCCGCCGAAGAGGTTTCTTTGCAAATAAAGAATGAAATACTGTCGTTGCGCGAAACCGCGCGATTTTCAGCTTGGCTTGATGAGCAAATCAAGAGATATACAATATACAAAAATACGGCGGCCCTTGATGCGATCGCTGTTGAAACGCGCGAGGATTAATTTTATGAAATTATTTTTTGTTTTAGTAGCTTCTGTTGCAACATTTTCGTTTGCTAAGGACGTCGTCGACAAAGTTGTTGCTATCGTTAATTCAGAGCCCATTTTGCTCTCTGAACTTAGTGCTATGCCCGCAAGATCAAAAAAGGAAGGCGGTCTTGACGAGGCTCTTCTGTTGGATGAAAAAGCAGAAAAGATTAAATCAGACTCAAAAGCCCAGCTTGACTATTTGATTCGAGAAAAACTTATCGAATCAGAAATTAAAAGGCTTAATTTATCGTTATCTGATGATCGTATCAATTCTGAAATGCAAACTCTAGCTAAGCGAAATCAAATGTCTAAGGCCGAGCTCGAGTCTTCAATTAAAAAACAGGGTTACACTTTGCCTGAATATAAAAATGTTTTAAAGGCCAAGATCGAACGTCAATCTTTTTTTGAAGCCGAGGTTATTTCAAAACTGCGGATTACGGACGAGGACGCCTATAGTGAATTTCGGGCTCAGTTTCCTAAGTACAAACCTGTTGTTAATGAATTTTCGATCGCTCAAATTTATTTTAATCCCAAAAAGGGCAGCGCGAAAGAGGCGCTGGCCCGCGCCGAGGCGACTTTAAATAAGCTGGCCCTTGGCGAATCATTTGAATCGCTAGCCAATAAATTTAATGAAGATCCACGCTCGAATAAAGACGGCCTGCTGGGAAGTTTTAAGTCTGGTGAATTTTTACCAGAAATCGAAAACGCAATTGGTGCGCTAGATAAAAATCAATATTCAAAAGTTATCCAATCAAAAGTTGGTTTTCATATTGTGAAAGTATTAGATAAAAAAGTAACACAAGATCCGCAGTTTTTAAGAATCAAAGAACAAATTAAAGCATCCTTGGTTGAGAAAAATTTTAAGCGACAATTAAAAAATTGGTTTGAATCAAAAAAACAAGATGCGTACATCAAAATTAACTAGTTTTAAAAAAATTGCAATAACCACAGGTGATGTTGATGGCGTCGGCCTCGAGGTTTCCGCCAAAGCCCTATATCGTTTGGGTCCACAAAAAAATTGTGTCTTTTTTTTATTTCGTTCTTTTGGTGACGACAATCAACAGAAAAAATATTTGGCTCTTGTTGACTCTAAATTTGCTCGGTTTACATTTTATAACTTAGAATCGGCACTGGGGTTTTTTGATGTTTTAAATAAAACCGCATCCTTGGATTCAAGTTTTATTTTTGATTTGACGCTTATGGCCCCGCCCACAGAATGGGTTGTTGCCAGTGCTTATTTATGCAAGCATAAGCTTTTTGATTCGCTTGTTACCGGTCCTATTTCGAAAACAGGCATTCAAAAGGCTGGCTATTCCTATGTTGGGCATACTGGCATTTTTCGCAATATTTTTCCTAAACATAAATTATTTATGGGCTTTGTTGGGGAAGATTTTCATGTGATGCTTGCCACTGATCACCAGACAATATCCTCAGTTGAAAAAACTTTGGCAAATCAAAAGTATCTAAAATCTGTCCTTGTTGGTTGCAAAGAATTTTCTAAGATTTTTAAATCAAAAAAGCCAATCGCCCTATTGGGGCTAAATCCACATGCTGGCGAAAAAGGTATCCTGGGTTCTTTCGAAAAAAAATATCTTTCGAAAAAAATAAGTGGATTTTCAACAGCGCTGTCGCCAGATGCCGCATTTTTAAAAAAGAATTTAAAAAAATATCAATTTTTTCTTGCGCTCTATCATGATCAGGGCCTAATTCCGTTTAAAATGCATCATGGTCAAGACTCGGGCGTGCACGTTACCGTTGGGCTTCCATTTATAAGAACAAGCGTTGACCATGGCACCGCAAATGATATTTTCAATTTAAATAAAGCAAATCCGGCATCAATGATTGATGCTGTTAAGCTAAATATAAAACTTCTGCACGGAGAAAAAATATGATTATGGATCCAGTTATTTTTCGCGAATACGACATTCGGGGCGTTTACAATAAGCATTTTAATGATCAATTCGCATATCAGTTGGGTCGAGCATTTTATAGTTATACTAGTAAAAAATTAAATAAAAAAAATCTGCGCCTTTCTTTAGGTCATGATGCCAGAACATCTTGTGGGCCGCTAATTGAAAATCTAAAAAAAGGCTTTGTCGAATCTGGTGGCGAAGTTTTTTTATTGGGCCTAGTTACTTCGCCTATCAGCTATTTTTCAATGTTTCAGTTAGATCTGGATGGCGGCATTATGGTGACGGGCAGTCATAACCCCCCGGAATATAATGGCTTTAAGGTTTCTATTGGTAAAACCACAATTTTTGGCGAAGAAATTCAAAAGTTAAAAACCGTTCTTGATGCTCAAGATTATGTTCAGAATGATGGTGGGTCTGCCAAAGCCTACGATATTTTCCCTGAATATCTTGAGCGCTATAAAAAAGAATTTGGCCAAATTAAGCCCTTTAAAGTCGTGCTTGATTGTGGCAATGGCGCTGGTGGATCAATTGTTCGCCGATTATTTAACACTGTGGGCCTACAGCCCGAAATTTTATTTGAAAAACCAGATGGCAACTTTCCAAACCATCACCCAGACCCAACGGTTGAAGAAAACCTTGTTGCCTTAAAAAACAAAGTTTTAGAAACTGGTGCTATCGTAGGTATCGGTTTTGATGGTGATGCGGATCGCATTGGTGTTGTTGATCATACCGGAAAAATGATTTACGGCGATGAACTGATGACGCTTTTTTCAAGATCCGTTTTAGAAAAAAATCAGGGCTCAAAAATTGTGGGCGACGTAAAATGTTCTGATCGCATGTACGCAGATATTGCAAAACACGGCGGCGTACCCGTGCTTTGGAAAACCGGCCACAGTCTTGTGAAAGAAAAAATTAAAATTGAAAAAGCACCCTTTGGTGGCGAAATGTCGGGCCACATTTTTTTCGCTGACAGAAATTATGGATACGATGATGCGCCTTATGCGGGGCTTCGTTTATGTGAAATTATTGCCACTACCGGCAAAAATATCCAAGAACTATTGGCCGGTCTGCCGCCGGCATATAACACCCCTGAAATTCGAATCGACACGACCGAAGAAAAAAAGATTCTGATTGTTGAAAAGGTTAAAGAAGCTTTTTCAAAACCAAGTGATGATTACAAGGTGAATTTGATCGACGGTATCCGTATTAGTTTTAACGATGGTTGGGCGCTAGCACGCTCTTCGAATACGCAGCCCGTATTGGTTGTTCGCTTTGAATCGTCGACACAGGCGGGGCTGGATAAAATTCAAAAATCTGTAATGGATGTGGTGAATAAATATCTGTAGAAATCACCCATTTTAATTTTAACTTTGAATTTTTAAATCTGGCAGGTCATTTTGAACCGTGTCCCAAACAATGCCCTCGTCGATTCCGAAATATTCGTGGGCCAAGTGATTTCTAAAGTCTTTAATCACAACCCACGGAATGTTTGGATATTTATTTTTTATTTCTTGTGGTGTGTGATGACACGCAATGCCTCTTTTAAAATTTGGTCGCGCAACATTGGTCGCAGCGCTGCTTTAGTAACTAAATCTACTTTTTTCCCAATCTTTTCTGCTGGGAAATTTTTTAATGTAATGAATTTAATAAGGCCCATTTTGGCATTCACATTCAGTACAACAAATAAATCAACATCGCTATCTTCTTTGGCTTCGTCGCGGGCAACAGATCCAAAAACATAAATTTCGTCAACGCCAAAATTTTTGATATCTACAGCATTGTTTAAAATTATTTGTTTTAAATTTGAAAGCTCCATACGCATGGATTTCATTTTTGCATAGTTGCTTAATCTTCACATTGGAAAATTTTTTAACTGAACCAAAGTCGTGCCCTTTCAAAATAAAAAAACCAGATATTTCTATCGGGTTTTTTATTTTCTTTTTGATTTAAAGTAGTCGAGTTTCACATCCTGTGTGAAGTCTCACACTCTTAGAAACCGAAAGATGCTGCTGGTAACTTAATGAACGCAACTAAGAACGCCAAGATAACTAATGACTCGATTAAAGCCAAAGATAAAATAAGCGGAGTAAATAATTTATCAGAAGCGGCTGGGTTACGAGCCATTCCTTCTAATGCAGAAGCGGCTGCTTTACCTTGTGCCGATGTTCCGCCGAAAACTGCTAAACCGATAGCAATACCAGCACCGATAGCAACTAGGCCACCATTTGGGTTTGCTGCGCCGTCGTTAGCGAATGCTAAAACTGAAGCCAGTGTTGTTGTTGCAAATAAAATTGCTTTTTTCATTGTGATCTCCTTTTTGAGACATGTGGGTTAGTGATGATCGTCGGCTGTTGCAAGAGCCACATAGACCATTGATAATAAAGTGAATACGAAGGCTTGAATCGTCGAAACCAACAGTCCCATTAAATAAAATGGAATCGCCGGGCCCACGGGAAATAAGTCTAAAAATACCGAAAGAACTGTGTGGTCGCCCGTCATTACATTTGCTAAGCGCAAACCTAAAGTTAGCGGACGAATGATGTGCGAAATTAATTCGATTAATAACATCAATGGCGCAAGCCAAAGTACAGGGCCTAAAAAATGTTTTAAATAACCAAGGCCTCCATTTTTAAGGCCAACCACATTATAAGCCAAGAATGAAAATACGCCGAAGGCAAACGTTGTATTAAAATTTTGAGTCGCAGGCGTCATTCCTGGAATAGTGCCTATTAAATTATTAAATAAGATGTATGTAAAAATTGCCGCAAAATACGGAGAAAATGCACGACCATGATGGCCGATAACCTGCTCTGAAAGGCCACCGATATATTCAGTGAAAAATTCAAAAATTCCGCGTACCGAAAATTTATTTGTCGGAATAATTGCCGTTTCGCCTGCGCCTAGCGATGCTCTTGCATAAACACCAATTAAAACTAAAATAAAAGAAACGATGGCAAGCGTTGCAACGTGGGCATAGTAATGTCCTACTCCGGGAATTAATTGCGTCCAATTAAAATGCATGGCTTCTCCTTTGGTTGTATAAAACAACGCCTACGATGCCTATTATAAATAACAAAAGCGAAACAAAAATACCCAGGGGCTGAGCCCAGGTTTGTTTCGACATTTGCCACAAGCAAAAAGCAATCAGTGGGTACTTAAATATAATAATCAAAAGCCCTAGGGCAATAGATTTTTTAAAAAAGATGATTCTCCAAAAAAAATAAAGCCCCATTAAATTACCAACCAAAAGAATTGATGTCGCTAGGCAAGTAATTGCAACATTTTGATTCATAATGAAGAATAAAATTATGGACCCCATTGCGCCAAGGGCTAAATTAATGGCTGCTATTTGTTTAATCATTTTTTTCGGCTCGCTTTAGCTTTAACATAAGGCTGATAAACCACAAAATAAATGCGGCCACAATCAGTACTGCTTTAATATATTCTGGCGCTCCATGCTTTACGAGTTCTTCGCCGCCATAAATTGAGACTAAAATAAGCCCTATTAGTTCAAACCCGATCGCTGCAAAAATAATGTATTTATTTTTTTTCATTACTTTCGAGCTCCTCGCGAAAAAGGTTTATTGTTTTGTTTTTCTTTAAGTTTTTTAATTCGCAGCTCTAAATAATTTTTATCGGTAATAAATTTTTCATTTTTTTCCAAATATTCAATGGCGGTTTTATAATCTTTTTTTTCTTCTTGTAAATTGCTAACGGTAGAAAATAAGTTTTCACGGACGAAATAGTCTGGGGTTTTTGAATACATGTCTTCATATATTTTAAGTGCCTCTTCGAATTTTGATTCTGCTTGAAAAATCTGAGCCTTTAATTTTAAAAAGGCGTTCTTTTCTGTTTCGCTGCTTTTAAGCGAAACCTCGATATACTCAAGCGCAGCCGCATTGTTTCTAAGCGCATGCTGGGCTTGTGCTATTTTTAATCTGATCGCCTCTTTTTTTTTCTGATCTTGTAATAAGGGCTCTAAAATCAAAAGCTCTTTTAGAGCCTCGTGATAGTTTTGTAAATGGTCGTAGTCGATTTCGGCAATCGATTCTTGTGCTAATAACCGCATTTTTGGATCTTGTGACTCGAGTACTACCGTACGTAAGTGCATTAAGGATTTTTCATAATTTTGTGTTTCAAAACGCAACAGCCTTGATGCTTCAAAAAGTGCTTTGGTTTTTTTGATATTATCTTTCTCGAGCTCTGCTGATGATTCTAATAAATCAATAGCCTCATGAAATTGATTTTGATTTATTTTTTCATAGGCCTCTGAATAAAGTTTTTCTGACCTTGATTGGCAAGAAAAACCTAAAAACATTGCGGCCATCGAATAAAAAATGGTTTTAAGGAGCTTTTTCAAGCTAGTGTATTTCTTCACCAGCTTTTTCATCATCATCAACAACAGCGAGGCTTGTGACAAATTCTTGTTTTTCATCAAGATTAATTAAACGCACGCCCTGCGTATTCCGGCCCAAGACCGAAATGTCAGAAATTTTCATACGAATAACTTGTCCCTGATCTGTTGATAAAATTAATTCTTGCGATGGCTTCACCCGAGTTGTACCCACAACATTACCAACCTTATCGGTTGTTTTTTGCGTAATGATTCCCACGCCGCCGCGACTTTGCACGCGGTATTCACTAGTTTCTGAACGTTTTCCATAACCCTTGGCTGTGACTATTAAAATGGTATCTGTAGTATTTTTTTCTAAAATTAGCATGCCAATAACACTATCCTCTTTGGATAAAGTGATTCCTTTGACTCCGCGCGCCGAGCGACCCATGCCACGCACATCGTCTTCGTTAAAGCGAATCGACATACCTTCTTTGGTTGCGATAAACACGTCACACGTGCCGTCTGAAATTTTTGCTGCAACAACTTGGTCATCTAGATCCGTAGTTAGCGCAATAATTCCTGCCTGTCGTGGGTTTGAAAATGCATCTAAAGACGTTTTTTTAATAATTCCTTTTTCGGTTAACATCACAACATATTTATTTTCTGAAAATTCATTGACTGGTAAAATTGCACGCACTTTTTCGTCGGCCGCCAATTGCACAACATTTGCTATTGCTTTACCTTTTGAGGTGCGGCTTCCCAATGGTAATCTATGAACTTTACACCAATGAACTTTACCCTTATCTGTTAAAACTAACAGCATTGTTTTTGTTGATGCTGTAAATAAATCTGTGACGTAGTCTTCCTCGCGCGTTTCCATGCCCTTTAGGCCCTTGCCACCACGTTTTTGCACGCGATATTCTTCGGTCGACATGCGTTTAATATATCCCGTGTTTGTAACGGTGACGACCATAGGTTCGTCGGCGATTAAATCTTCGTCCTCGATATCTGTCGTGTCGCCGGTTATTTCTGTACGTCGCGGATTTGAATATCGTTTTTTGATGTCTTCAAGTTCTGCGACTATAATTTTATAAATTTCTTTAACATCTGCCAAAACAAAGCGAAACCATTCGATTTGTTTTGTTAATTCATTTAATTCATCAACAATTTTTTGAATTTCTAAGCCGGTTAATCGCTGCAGGCGCATTTCTAAAATTGCAATCGCCTGACGTTCGCTGAAGGCAAATTTTGTCATCAATGCTTCGCGAGCACTTGCGGCTTCTTTTGATGCCTTAATCGTCGCGATCACTGCATCTATTTGGTCCAATGCTTTTTTTAGGCCTTCTAAAATGTGGGCGCGCTCTTGTGCTTTTTTAAGTTCATAAATACAACGTTTTGTAACAACGTCACGTCTGTGATCCACAAAGGCTTCTAACATTTTTTTAAGGTCAAAAACAACGGGCTGACTTTTTGCGTCCAAAGCCAGCATAATAATACCAAAGCTGACTTGTAACTGCGTGTGTTTATAAAGGCGGTTTAAAATAACAGATGCGTTTTCGCCGCGCTTTAAAATAATAACTGCTCGCATGCCTTCACGTGATGATTCATCACGAATATCAGAAATGCCTTCGACAGTTTTTTCTTTAACCAGATCTGCAATCGTTTCAATTAATTTAGCCTTGTTAACTTGGTACGGAAGCTCGGTAATAATAATTTCTTCGTGATCTTTTTTTGTTTCAATTTCTACACGAGCTTTAATCGTTAAAATTCCGCGTCCTTTTTTATACGCCTGTAATATTCCTGATTTTCCTGCAATTTGACCGGCCGTAGGAAAATCGGGGCCCGGGATTCTTTCGATCAAATCATCAATCGAACAATCTGGGTTGTTCATTAAATAAATTGTTCCGTCGATCACTTCGCCCAAGTTGTGTGGCGGGATATTCGTCGCCATACCAACAGCAATGCCCGATGAGCCGTTAACTAATAAATTCGGAAATTTTGCGGGCAATACCAATGGAATTTCAAGCGAATCATCGTAATTTGGACCAAACGGAACGGTTTCTTTTTCGATATCAGCCAGTAATTCTTCAGCAAGCCTTGTCATTCGGACTTCGGTATAGCGCGATGCTGCGGCCGAATCACCATCGATCGATCCGAAATTTCCCTGACCGTCAATCAGCGGGTAGCGAAGCGAAAAATCCTGCGCCATTCGAACCATTGTTTCGTACACAGCGCTGTCACCATGTGGATGGTATTTACCGATCACATCGCCAACAACGCGGGCCGATTTTTTATACGGTTTATCGTGTGTGTTTGATAATTCATGCTGAGCAAATAATACGCGTCTGTGAACCGGTTTTAATCCATCTCGAACATCGGGTAGGGCGCGGCCCACGATGACTGACATCGAATATTGCAGATACGCTTCGCGCATTTCTTTGTTGATATCTATGTTGGTTACGCCTTTTTCATTATTTTCAAAACTCATATTTCACCTAAATTATTTCTTAAAAAATTAATATTATACATTTACTATAAAACGCGCGCGCCCTTAGCTTAAAAAACTAAACATCTAACGCGCGGACCGATAGCGCGTTGTCTTGAATAAATTTTCTGCGTGGCTCGACCTGCTCACCCATTAAAACACTGAATGTTTCGTCTGCCGCAACAGCATCATCTATTGTTACGCGTAACAGGTTCCGATTGGCTGGGTTCAAAGTTGTATCCCATAATTGATCTGGATTCATTTCGCCCAAGCCCTTATACCGCTGAATATAAATACCTTTTTTAGTGTTTTCCATTGTTTGTGTATAAAATTCTAAATAGTTTTCAAATGATGTTTCTTGATTGTTTCGAACTGTTGTCAGCGGCAATAATGAGATGGATTGCATTGCTTTCCACACAGATCTGATTTCAATAATTTCTGAAGCATTTAACATATCTGAATTTAATGTTGTTACTTTACGGTCAGCATAGCGCGTTGTGTTTACAACAGCCTCTGTTTTGCCATTTTCATTTGTAACTGTAAATTCAATTTCAGTAATACCTAACGTGGGCTGTGAAAATATACAGGCCTTTAAATCAGCAAGCATTGATTTTAATTTTGTTTCGTCTTTTAAAACCGTTTCAAGATCTGAAACTTTGCTGATTAAATAATAAAGAACTTCTGTGTCGTATTTTCTTGAGGAAACTTTTAAAATTGTATGAAAACGTTGGATATTTAAAATAAATTGTCGCATATCTGAGGTTTCGACTTTTTTATTTTTTATTTCGAAACTGTCAAGGCCAGAGCTTAATAGGTATTCTGTTAATGCAGATTCGTCTTTTAAATATGTTTCAGACTGGCCTTTTTTTGCACGGTACAAAGGCGGCTGTGCAATATAAATGTAGCCTTTTTCTAAAACCACAGGCATCTGTCGATAAAAAAATGTTAATAATAAGGTTCTGATGTGTGACCCATCCACGTCGGCATCAGTCATAATAATAATTTTGTGATAACGAACCTTATCGGCACTAACGTTTTCAGCGCCAATTCCTGTGCCAAGCGCTGAAATCATCATGCGGATCTCATCATTTGATAACATCTTGTCAAATCTGGCTTTTTCAACGTTTAAAATTTTACCCTTCAATGGTAAAATTGCTTGAACCTTTCGGTCTCTGGCCATCTTTGCGGATCCGCCGGCCGAGTCCCCCTCAACTAAATACAATTCGCATTTTGCCGGGTCTCGCTCTTGGCAATCGGCCATTTTTCCTGGTAATGATCCGCTATCTAACGCTGTTTTTCGTCGAGTTAAATCGCGGGCTTTTCTGGCGGCATCGCGGGCTCGCGCCGATTCAACACATTTTGTAATGATTGTTTTCGCCGGGTTAGGATTTCGGTCAAACCAATCAGATAATTTATCATTCACTAGGGATTCAACGATACCCTTAACCTCTGCATTACCTAATTTTGTTTTTGTTTGTCCTTCAAATAATGGCTCTCGAACCTTTACCGAAATGATTGCGGCGAGGCCCTCGCGTATATCTTCACCCTCAAGAGATTCTTTGAAATCTTTTAAAAGATTTTTTTGAGCAGCGTATGTGTTGGTTGACCTTGTTAGCGCCCCGCGGAAACCAATTAAATGGGTACCGCCCTCGTGTGTATTGATATTATTTGCATAACAATAAATTGATTCAGAATATGAATCATTCCACTGCATTGCAATTTCAACCTCAACTTGGTCTCGCTCTCCCTTAAAATAAACTACGTCGCTATGAATGGGTTTTTTAGATTCATTTAGGTAAGCAACAAATTCTGCTATGCCTTTGGTGTATTGAAAGTCGACTTTTTTTCCTGAACGCTCATCTAACAAAGAAATATGTAGGCCCGCATTTAAAAATGCTGTTTCACGAAAGCGGGTAGCAAGGGTATTGTAATCAAATGACATCCCCTCTTCTTTAAAAATTTCTAGATCTGGCTTAAAAGTTACTATTGTTCCTGTGCGATCTGTTGGGCCAATTTTTTCAACTGGCCCTTGTGGATCGCCCTTCATATAAATTTGACGATACAGTGATCCGTTTTTATGCGATTCAACTTGGCATCGCGATGACAACGCGTTCACCACAGAGGCGCCTACACCATGAAGACCGCCAGAAACTTTATATGCACTACCCTCAAATTTACCACCTGCATGAAGTACGGTGTAAACAACTTCCATGGCGTCTTTACCAGATCTGTGTGGCCCCACGGGGACACCGCGGCCATTATCATCAACGTGCAAAGAGCCATCCGCCGTAATCGTAATATAAATATTTTTGCAATATCCTGCTAGGTGCTCGTCCACAGCATTATCTACAATTTCATACACCAAGTGATGATAGCCCCGAATTGTAGTGTCGCCAATGTACATGCCAGGGCGTTTTCTGACGGCCTCGAGTCCCTCTAGAACTTGAATAGAATCTGCACCATAATCAACCGTTACATCAACGTTTGTGTT
>JAYVKY010000277.1:0-7446 GCA_043767965.1 Pseudobdellovibrionaceae bacterium | reverse complement strand
AACCCGATTCGTACCGAAGATTTTGACGAAGCCCTAATGCTGAATGAGAAAATAAAAAAAGCCTGGGAAGGCCATCCCCGACGTGTTATTTTAACTGCGCAAAATGATTTTTTCACAAAAATGCGCAAAGCCACAGATATTGTCGCTGAAATTTTAGGTCAAAAGGCGATGAATTAAATTTTTTATTTTATTTCGACAGCCAAATAAAATCAGCGCGAACACCTTCATCAACCGAAGGCTTCAGGCTATCTTGAATTTCCTGATCTGTCATTCCATCAGTATAAACTTGTGAAACAGTAATTATATCAACAGGCAAATTTTCAGCAGCTAAACGTGCCTTTAATCGGTATGGCAATCCACCGCCGAACTGCACATGAAATTCACCAACGATAATAACGAAAACCTGATTTGGGTGTTGTTTTTGAAATTGGGCCGTTTGCCAAGCCATTGTGTCATCCCACGCACACTGCGCGACAAAATAATTTTCTAAACTTGCAATAGGAACAGGATGTCCCATGGCTTGAAAAAAACGTTGGCGGTAACTGTCCCTGCCAAGTGTGAAATTCGGTGGTAATAATTTTTTCTGATCAGCTGTTAAGCCTTCAATCCCCAGTTTTGAAATCACTTTAGTCACTTCACGAGTTAAATTAATACCCAGGCCAAATTCACCGAATAACAACTGATCTTTATACAGGTCAAAATCATAGCTGCCCCACTGGATTACATTTTTAAATGCCACGGCATCCATTTCACCCGAACGATATTGATCAACAAACATTTGATCCGTGTAATTGAAAAATTCCATGCCAATAGAAACTTTTAAACCCTTGGCTTTTAAAGCGTTTAGAATTTCCATATGCTGATCGCGAACGGGTTTTAAACCATGCAGTTCACCGATCACCAAAACTGTCCCTGGCTTGATTGAATCGGTCAGTGCATTCAGATCTGTTTCGGCCTGAGTATTTCCAAGGTAAATTTGAGCCTTTAAACCCGCGGAAAAGCCAAAAACAAGACTAAATGCAAATAACACAGACAATTTTGAACTTATTTGAAACATAATTCCCCCGAATTATGTATATTCGATTGACTAGCATGTGTAAATCTTCTTATATGTTTGTCTTGCTAATTTTTAATATAAATTTGCTACTAATTTGATATCGAACGAGGTTTATCATGGCTAAGAAAAAAGGTCGCATCATAGTTACTTTAGAATGTACTGAAGCAAAAGGTGCTGGCAAACCAGTATCACGCTACACAACAACTAAGAACAAAACAAAGACTCCAGGTCGTTTAGAAAAAAAGAAGTATAATCCAAATATGCAAAAGCATACAGTTCACAGAGAAACTAAGTAATTTTATTACTTTCTATTTATGATACTGACGGATAAAGAAATTCTAAAGAACATGGAACAAGGGCTCATTAAAGTTGAGCCCTTTGATTTATCGAAACTGGGTACGAATTCTTACGACGTGCACTTAGGTCGCACCTTGGCTACATATAACGATGATATCATCGACGCCAAATCCCATAATAAAATTACAACCTTTGAAATCCCACCTGAAGGCTATGTCCTGCTGCCATCAAAGTTTTATCTAGGGGTAACAACAGAATATACCGAAACACACGCTCATGTGCCTTTTCTCGAGGGCAAATCGAGCGTTGGACGGCTTGGCATTGATATACACGCCACTGCAGGCAAGGGTGATGTTGGATTTTGTAATTATTGGACGCTTGAAATCTCGGTTAAACAGCCCGTTCGCATTTATGCAAATATGCCCATCGGGCAATTGATTTATTTTGTTGTTCACGGTGAAATCGAAAATTATTATAATAAAAAATCTTCGGCAAAATATAATACAAAAACTGCGATTCCTGTTGAATCCATGATGTTTAAAAATAAGTTTTAATTAAATATTCTCTAAAACTTTTACGGTTTTGATAATGCATCAGTTATAAAATTAAAAATCAAACCTAGATCAAGTCGTGTGGATTCAATAATCCATTTTTTTTCATTACTGATAAACCCAAGAAAAGCAAAATATTCTGACGGTTTCGATGGTGGTCGACCAAACTTTAAAAGGTACAAGAAAACACCCGGCAGTTGCGATTCGGGGATTAAACTGCCGCCCTTTATTGTATTTAAAACCTCTTTAATTGTGTTTCTAAACACAGGATAGGCCAATAAGGCTTCGTCTTTATCCAGTATGCCATCTTGATTTAGATCGTATTTCATGAAGATGACTTCAATGTACTGAGCCACATGAGGAAACAAGTTGGCATCATCAAAATAAACAATTTTTTTATCGTTCTGAATATGACCCACAGCTTTTAATAAACTGAGATAATAATTTTTATTTTGTTCTTCGGAAAATTGTTTTTTCAGCTCAGAAAACTTTGGCATGGATTCAAAACCGTGGTTTGTATCGAAATAGTGCTGTAATAAGCAATCCTCGGATACTGCGGTTGCACCTGTAACTGGTTCGTTCTGTAGTGGTAAACATTTTTGAACTGCGTCGCGACGTAACACGGCAGCTCGTTCTATTCCTGAAAAAATATGAATGATCAAATCAGAAAGTTCTTCAAAATTAGCCAGTTGATCACCATTTGCATGTCCTACAAATAAATTGGTTTCACGAAAGCGCGAAGAAATAAACGTAGTGTTATCAGAAGAAACCAAATCCAAATCAAAAAATAATTTTTTAATTGATTTAAAACAGGTCTCGGCCTCGGACAAGGTAAACCCCGTCAAAACCTGAGCTCGAAGCAAATCTAACGAGAAAGATCTTATAAGCAAGCGACTTAAAGTTCGTGAAATTTGAATCTGCAAAACATCATTTATTTTATAAAGGCCAAAATCAAATATTTTTAGAAATTTATTTTGATCTAAAGTCATGGGTACTGGGCCATCAATCACACGCTGCAATTCATTCAGTGTCAAAGTCTGAATCGTCGATGGTGATGAATGCAGTTGATGTTCAATACGCTGTAATATTTGTTTTTGTTGTAAACCTATATCAGAGCCAAAAATATTTGCCGTATCATGACCTGATTGCGAAAATATTTGAATCTCTGAAGTCAAATTGTTTAAAGCTTCTGTGTCAAAACCATTTAAAACTTTTCCACCGAGACGCGCCTCTGGAGTAATTAAAACATTTGTCAAAAAAACCTGCAGAAGCGAACTCATGGTGTCCACACTGATATTTGTTTCAATTATTTTTTCATTTTTCAAATTGTAAAATACACTTAATATTTCATTCAGCGAGATGTCTTTTGAATCCTTATAATTAAAAACTTTTTCAAATGTTTTTTTTATTTTTGGTAAAATACGATCAATTGCTATATAGAACTGGTCATCAATAAGGCCTACTGGTTTTAAATAGTTTTCGTATTCGAAATAATGAAAAATTATTTTTGCCGCAACACCTGAAAGATATTTGAGTTGTAAATTTGTTAACCGCGACCCCTGCTGGCCGGTCAGCATGTATTTGGCAGCAACGCCAACTTTAAATAACCCTTCAAATTTTTTCGGTAATTTAAAATCATGTAATATATTATTTTTTTCAATACTGATTAAGAAAGTTTTTAAGGAATTTAAATTATACTCACCATCGAATAAGCCAAAGATACCTTGTATACTTTTACTAAAGCCTGTTTCGATACGCGAAAAATCTGTGTAAGATTGATTCCATAGGGAACTTTTATAGGTTATTTCGTTATAGAGTGTTATAATTTTCTGTATTTCAGAGAACAACCGTGGCAATTTTTGATTGATTTGATTTAAATCAGCAGGTACCCATTTCTCTGAATTTGAAGATTTTTCGCCCAATAAAGCTACTTTAATTTCTGCAAAACTTTGAACAAGATCAATATCAATTTTTTGTTCAGAAAAAATGGGCAACAAGCTTGATATCAAATCATAAATTTGTTGATTCGACAGTTCAGGCTTATTCTGAGCCTCTAACAAAATCGATATAAGGTGCAGCATATCTTCTGAAATTTTTTGATAGACAAGCCATTTTTCAACACTTTGAGACTCTGTAAGTGGTGTTAAGAAATAGTTTACGCGTAGCAACTGAAAAAGCATTTCATGCATGCTTTTTGTTATCTTATTCCAATCTTTAGGCTCGATGTCTGTGCCTGCGCCGACAAGATGTTTTTTGAAATTGATTAAAAAAGGTCTGGTTTTTTCAATTTTTTCTATTGTCGAAGGAGCTGACTTAGCAAAAATTGCCAATTCTTTTATGAAATTTAAAAAATGGTTGGTCTCATATTTTTCACCAGAGCTTGCGAATTCTGCAGACAAAATTTTAAAAAACTGTCCCATTTTTTGTTTTGCTAATAAAAATTGTTTTTCCTTGTCGCTGTCTGAAAGATTTGTCGTATTCCAATGATTCGAAACAATTTTCATCTCTGGATTAATACGCACTATTTCAGGACGTATTCTATCAATCAATTTTGCAAGCTGTTCGATATCATTTTTATAAAAAACTGTTTTTGATCCACCAACCAGAACAGTTTTGAATTTCATAATTTCGGCTAAAAATTCTGTTCTGAATGAACGTTGACCTTTTAAAAAATTAACTTCAACAAAATAGGCCAGCTCCTCTGGAGCAAAAAATTCACGGTGAGAACCATTTATATTGTCTTTAAACGCGATCAATACTTGTGAAAAACATTTAAATGAAGAGTCAACTTCGGAATCCTTAGCTTGACCATTCAAAAACAATTTCAACGATTCAATAGATTCGTTTAAGCACTTTGTATTTCTTAGTTCAACAACATCACTGTTCGGCACAGGTTCGCCGACTTTAAGGCCGCATGAAAAAATAAGCCCTGAAATGAATATTATAGTAAGCCATCTAGAAAACATATTCTAGCCCTCCGTACACACGATCATTGGCCTGAAACTGTTGTATAAAACCGATATCCTCGGTTTTATGTTGTACAGTGCCTAAAATATCTAAACCCAAATGCCCCGTTAATGACGCCCACGTTTTCAAGCTCACTTCTGTCGAAAAAACAGTTCCTTGTTGTTCTCGATCATAAAGCCATTTCAGTCTAGAGACCAGTGGATGATGAGAAAAACTGAAGATATCACTGGCCACCGATAACTGAACAGGCTGTTTGTATTGAAGACGTTGCTTTGAGAATGTAAAGATATTCTCGCTGCCATCAAAATTTATGTCGGTAATTTCACCACCCTTAAATTCAGCAGCTGCAAAACCTAGCTCGAGTGTTCTCTGTTTGAAAATATCTAATTCATATTGCATTGATATTGAAAACCCAGAAATCGGGCTTAGAGTTTGAATAGAATAAAAATCTTGTGCTGTTTTGTTTTCTGGATAGTCAGAAATATATGACAAACTTGACTTTAGTTTTTCTGTATCAAAGCGCAGATCTGAAGTAAAAATATCACTATAAAGAATATTTGGAATCAAATTAACTTTACCGACAACATCTAAATCCGCATATGTTTCACGCTCTAAAACCAATTCATTTAATGGCCGTTTTGAAAAAGAACCCACCCAGTGAATATTATTTTTGACTTCACCCACACGCACTAGCGCCAGTGCGCCGCTTGAAAAAATCAGTTTATTTACTTTGTTATAATTAACTGAGTAAATGATTTCTTTATTTTGATTATTAAACGCAAACTGTGATGGGGGTTTCTTAACCCATCGATTTGAACTGACAAGTCGTCCATCAACATCTTTTACACTGGGCTCTTGATTTGGCAAATAGATTGGCAATAAACCAACTTCTAAACCTAATAATCGACTTTGATATTCATTGAAAAAACCCGTTAAACCTTGGCTTTGAAAACTTAAGAAATCTTGTGTAAAGAGCACATTTATTAATCCTAAATTAAAAGTACTATCTAGCCGACTGACATCAATTATTTTTCGTCCATATGAAAACGTATCTGATTCTTTGTGATCAGCGAGCTTTAAACTGTGCTGATAATATAATTGTGGTATGGCTGCATATAAAAAACTATTTTGCACGTATCCACCAAAAATAACATCTGTCTTAGCCAAATTTGAGCCGTTTACAAAATTAAATTTATATTGTAATTGAAAAGAATTTTCTTGTGCTGCCGCCGCGTCAGATGATTGCAGGTAAGTATGACTTTGAAAACCAATCTGAAGTGAGTTATTATTTGTTTTAAATTCATCAATTTCATCAGTACGAGCTGTGGTTGTTTGAGTTTTAAGTAATACTTTCTTATTAGTCTGCGACATTGAACCATAAGCCAAAGCTGACCAAAATTGATAAATCAAAATTATAAAAACCAGACAGATTTTTACCATACTCTCTATCTAAGAATGAGCTGATTTTAGAGTCAATGAAATGGTGCGGCAAGACCCTTTTTAAGGGTCAATTGAAAAAAATTCATCTGTAATTTTGACATATCAAAGGATGCTGAAATTAAGCAATTTTTTTGATGATATTATAGTAGGTTTCTGTTTCATGATCTTGCTTCCAAAATGGTTGAGCCTGTAAAAAAACTTTTACGATATGACTGTCAAACTGCGTACCGCTACAGCGCTTTAGCTCTGCAAAAATAATTTCTTCTGGCAAACCTTTGCGATAAGCACGATCTTCACCCATGGCATCAAAGGTATCTACGGTTAGGATAATACGGGCAATCAATGGAATGTTATCGCCCATTTTTTTATCGGGGTAACCTTCACCATCGAGACGCTCGTGGTGCCCTCTTATGGCAGGTAAAATTTGAGCAAAAAATGGATGCGTAGCCAAGGGCTTAACGATTGTCTCACTCAGGACAGAATGACTTTTCATAATATCATATTCGATGGGCTCAAGACGCCCTGGCTTTAATAAAATTTCTTTATCGATTCCGATTTTTCCGATATCATGAAGCATTCCCGCAAATTCAGATAATTTTTGTTGGTATTCGTTCAATCCCATATCACGTGCTAATTTTCGCGAATATTCACCGACACGCAGACAATGCTCAAAAGTTGTGGGCTCGACAACTTTTAAGCATTCAAGCAACGACCGAACTGACTCATTCGCCCAATTCGGAATATTACCCCAATTTGATTGTGATGACATGAAAAACCCTCATAACTTTTTATCGGAATTTAATAGCCATAGCTTGAATCTTTTTTGACAAACTGACGACAAACGTCCCAAAATAAAACAATGAGTATAAATAAACTAATCCTTATGTCCTGTACGATCTTCATATTCAATCCATCCGTTGCAGAGCTTGTCACGGTAAAGAAAATCAAAGGCCGACAAGCCATTGTCGAATCCTCGTCTATTCTTGAGGTCGGTCAAACTTACGAATTGTTAAAAGATGAAATTGCAATTGACGGTGTCACCTCAAAATCGCAAAGCAGAAAAAACTCGCTACAGTTTGGTGCCCAATTGCAATCATTGACTGCCGCTAACCTTCAGGACAACCGAACTGCACT
>JAYVKY010000276.1:0-4113 GCA_043767965.1 Pseudobdellovibrionaceae bacterium | reverse complement strand
TTAGCAGCTTTCTTAGTTGCTTTTTTTGCTTTTTTCTTAGCCATGGTTGCTCCTCTCGGGTGATTCTATTTCTAAAATCACGTTGTTGTTGTTTCGACTTTGCAGTCTCCCTTAATAAAATGTTAACAAAATGATTTGATCCGTCAACTCTTTTTTTTCTTGCATGAAAATTGCGTAGAGTAATTTAAGAAGTGGGGTCTTCAAATGGTTTACTTTTTAATTTCAGTTTTCGGTTTTGTTGTCGTAAATCGGCTTTTACACCGGTTGAACATGTCAGATTTCATTTCAGATGATAAAACTAAATTTCTTTTTTGGATTTTGATCATTCCCATACTTCTTTTTCTATTTTTCAAAGAGCCAATCATATTACTCAGTGTTTATATCGGCATATTTTTACTCGGCTTAATACTATTTTTCATTTTATTTGATAAAATTATGCAAAATGTATTTGAAAGATCAAAAATTCAATTACTTGATAGTCTTATTTTGCAAATTAGAATTGGTCATTCGTCACAAAAAGCACTAGCAGAAGCTTTGTATTGCAGCTCAAAGCTAGAAAAAAAAATTTATGATCCGATCAAATATGTTTTTTCACCAAACTTTTCAGAAGAACAAATTCACTTTGCATTCACTAAACACTATATATTAGAACTGAGGGCGGTTTTAATCTCTTCTTCGCGAATTGTTGATCAAATCCACAGTTTGCGAGACGGATTAAAAATACAATTTCAATTTCGACATAAGTCCAATCAAATTACTCAGCAAATTAAGGCGCAAGCGATTGTTGCGACAGTTATTTACCTGATTATATTTTTAATTTCTTATTACAATCTTGGATTAAGTGAATATGGGAAGTTGATGATGGTTTCTGCGCTCATGTTTCTATCAGGGTTGATTTTGATCTTCAAAATGGGTGGGAACATCAAATGGAAAATATAAGGCTGCCGGCAGCGCTGCTGCTGATTTGGGATATTAAGAGAGCGCTTGAGAAAAACCAATCGTTACAAGTTGGCATTAAAAGTTTTCTTTCTAGGCCTTTGCAATGTCAGTTTTCAATAGCGTTTGCGGATGTATGTCGAGAACAGCGGTTAAAATCTGGCAAATCTGAAAACATGACGCTTAACCATGACAAATTCAATATGCCACAAAGGGCGCTTATGTTTTTAATCCTTAAAGGGCTTTCGGGCCTTCCAATTTATGAAAACATAAAGCTGCTTGAAAAAGAGTTTATTATGCATTGTGAAGACGATATTCAAAGCCATATCGTGAAGTTGCCACTTTTATTGCAAATTCCAATGCTAGGTCTACTTTTTCCGGCAATTATGTGTTTATTGGTGCTGCCAGCTCTAGGTATGTTGAAGCTCTAAAGTTAATTAGTAGATATAACTATTGAGAATCTTCAAATTATATTTAAAATGATCAGATATTTTAAAGTAAAGGGGGGCGCTTGGATTCCAAGAAATATCTTTCAGAACTAATTACAGAGCTTTCAAAAGTGAAACCGGATTTAGCATTGGTTAAATTGATGTGCAAAAAAACAGGGTTTAATTATTCATCGGATCTTATCCTATTGATGTCGGATATTTTGATGAATATTGAAAATGCCAGCCTAGATCAAAAAAATAAAAAATTAAAATCACGAGGGACACCAATACATGCAGCTTAAAATATCAGACACCATTTTAGAAACAATCGGCTCGACACCGCTTGTTCGCTTAAATAAAATTACAAAGCGAAACCCCAAAATATCACAGCATCAATTTTTTGCTAAAATTGAGTACTTTAATCCCGGCGGCTCAACAAAAGATCGCATTGCTTTAGCTTTAATTGAGGCCGCAGAAAAGCGCGGTGAACTTAAAGCCGGTGGTACTATTGTTGAGGCTACCGCTGGTAATACTGGAATGGGCTTGGCCCTGGTGGCTGCGGTTAAAGGTTATAAATGTATTTTTGTGCTTCCAGAAAAAATGTCTGAAGAAAAACGCGCGATGCTTCGTGCCTATGGTGCGCGAGTTGTAATTACTCCGATGGGGGTTGGACCGGAAGATCCTATGAGTCATTACTCTGTAGCAAAAAAAATTGCAATCAGCCTGAAAGAAAAAACAAACAACTGTTTCTATGCAAATCAATATCATAATTTAGATAATTTAGAAGCACATTATAACGTAACAGCGCCGGAACTGTGGAATCAAACCAATGGCCAGATTGATTATTTTATTGCAGGCGTGGGCACGGGCGGAACGCTTTCAGGCGTTGCGAAATTTTTAAAAGAAAAAAATCCTAACATAAAAATACTTTGTACTGATCCAGTGGGAAGTATTTTATATGATCTGTTTTACCATGGTAAAATTGTAGATCCGCCAGGTTCATATAAGGTCGAAGGCGTCGGGGAAGATATGTTGCCTGACAATTGCAAATTAAAACTTTACGATAATTTTATTAAGGTTAATGATTTCGAAGCCTTCACAACAACTAGACAGTTGGTTATTGACGAGGGTTTGTGTGTGGGGCCATCAAGCGCATTGATTTTGGCTGGGGCCATGAAGTTTGCAGAAACAGTCACAAAGCCGTCAAAGTTTATTGTAATGATGCCAGATTCTGGAAAATCTTATTTAAGCAAAGTCTTTAATGACCGGTGGATGTTTGAAAACGGTTTTCTTCAGGAAGATGAAATGAAAAATGCATTTAACATTGAAATTACAGCTGAACAGGAATTAAAAAATTATGTCTGAAATTAAAGATCAAATGAAATTCGCGACGCGAGCAATTCATGCCGGCCAAAACCCGGACCCAACAACGGGTGCAATTATGACTCCGGTTTATTTAACTTCGACGTATGTTCAAGAATCGCCGGGCGTTCACAAGGGGTGGGAATATTCAAGGACACATAACCCAACACGTAAAGCCTATGAAAATTGTATCGCAAATCTAGAGTCCGGAAAATTTGGTTTTGCCTTCGCCAGTGGTTGTGCTGCGACCACAACAATTTTGCATATGTTAAAATCGGGCGACCATGTCGTGGCTATGGATGATATGTATGGTGGCACGTTCCGATTATTTAACCGTGTCTTAAAAAATAACGGATTTGAATTTACGTATACAGATTTAACAAATTCAAAAAATTTAGAATCGGCCATAAAATCAAATACTAAAATGATTTGGCTTGAAACACCAACGAACCCAACGCTTAAGTTAGCAGATATTCGAACAATATGTGAAATGGCAAAAAAGAAAAATATTATGGTTGTTGTTGATAATACATTTATGTCGCCTGTATTTCAACGCCCACTCGAATTAGGTGCAGATATTGTTGTGCATTCTGCAACGAAATATATTGGTGGCCATAGTGATATGGTTGGCGGCGTAGCAGTGACATCAAACCCGCATATCGCAGAAACTTTGGCATTTTTAAGTAACACAATGGGTGGTATTCAAGGGCCATTTGATTCTTTTTTGGCCCTAAGAAGCCTTAAAACTTTGCCGCTTAGAATGAAGGCGCATGCTGAAAATGCGATTAAAATTGCAAATTATTTAGAATCTCATTCACAAGTTGAAAAAACTGTTTACCCAGGCCTTCAAAGCCATCCACAGTTTGAATTGGCAAAAAAACAAATGCACGGCTTTGGCGGAATGATCACTTTTTTTATTAAGGGCGGCTTGCCGGCTGCTCAGAAGTTTTTGGAATCTGTTCAGGTGTTCGCATTGGCCGAATCGCTGGGTGGGGTCGAATCGTTGATTGAACATCCAGCCATCATGACGCATGCTTCAGTTCCGATTGAGCAAAGAAAATCATTGGGAATTGATGATTCTTTAATCAGATTATCTGTCGGAGTCGAAGACTATGATGATTTATTAGCAGATTTAAAACAAGCCTTTGAAAAAGCAAAATCAGTCTAAGACTGATTTTTCAAAGTATATCGCTGTGATTTGTTGACTTAAATTCACCAAATAGATAATTTGCTGATTCACGTTTAATTACCATTTATAAAGTGGCCGGGTAGCTCAGTTGGTAGAGCAGAGGACTGAAAATCCTTGTGTCGGCGGTTCAATTCCGTCTTTGGCCACCATTTTTTTAGGGGACTTTTGATGAGTATTCCCAAACAAAAAAAATATTCA
>JAYVKY010000275.1:0-4964 GCA_043767965.1 Pseudobdellovibrionaceae bacterium | reverse complement strand
AAATAATTTAAGTGTCAGGATTCTGACAAGATTTTGTTATAGGGAATATTGATTAAAAAACGAACTAATTTTACTTGTTCACCCAAACAGGTGCGGTGCGTGACTCGGCGACAAAAAAACCGAGTTGGAGCCCACCCTATTTTAGATACGGATGCCTCGAACAAACAAAGACTGAAAGGCACATCTATTAAAGATCAGATTGGCGAAAATAAATTTCCTCTGTTTGTAGAATTTGATAAGGCAGCTAAAGCCAAACCGGCCGACACTTGGGTTGATTATATGTGGGCAAAGTTAGGCGCTGAAAAGCAAGATATTCTCGCGTAGGCACTCTTTATCAAGATGTGTCGAATTAGGGGCAGATCTACTATGTTATGGGGACTTATTTTCTTTAATTAAGGTCATATTTGACCATAAATAGCATCAGCCTTAGCTGAATTTAGTTAAAACAATGGCACAATTTTCGCTCTCGTTAAGTCAGGAACGCAAACGTAAAATCATATAACAGAAAGGTGTTATTTATGACAAAAAGAATAATTGTGACTTTGGCTTTTGTACTTTTCACCCACAATGCTTACTCGGCGGACGATGTAGCAAGTGTAAGTGAATCCAGCGTCACTGAATCGAGTGTTTATCAGTCGAGTGAGACTGCTGATGATGGATCTGAATCCAGCACGTACGAATCAAGCTATAGTGAAACTACAGTACATGAATCTGATGTATACGCAGAAAGTGTATATAAAGAAAATGTACGTGAAGAAATCGTAGCTGACGCTGACGGCACAGAAACTCATATCATCGAAACAGACATCTATGATTCTGATATGGATGAATCCGATGATTATGCTTCAAATGTCATGGAGTCCAGCAGTTACGCAGAAATGGTTACGGATGCTGACGGGTACGAATCGAATCATTCTGAATCTGATATGTACCAAGAAACTGTTGCTGACAACAATGACGGATATAGCTCTGATGTTACTCAGGGAAGTGATTATCAGCATAGTGTAGCAGATTCTGATGGTTACACTTCTGATGTTAATTCTTCAGATGACTACCACGAAAGCATTGCTGAATCTGATGACGGATATCATTCTGATAACCATGAGTCGGATATGTACGCAGAAGTAGTAACTGATTCTGATGGTTATACTTCTGAGGTAAGTGATGCAAACTCATACGAAGAGACTGTTTCCGAAATTTAATTTCAAAAACATTATATCAAAATATAAAAGCGTTTCCTAAGGAAACGCTTTTATTAGTTTTGATTTAGACACACTCAATAGATTGATAATTAAGAGATTGAATGAAAACCATTATTTTTTTTGTTTTAACAAGCGCGTGGGTTGTAAGCATTTATGCCGCATCTGCAGTAGAAATTACTCAGGTCCAAAGATTAAACCAAGGTAATAAATATTTTGTAGACAAGAAATATAAGCTAGCTGAAACCGAATATAAAAACGTTTTAGACTTAAATCCAAAAAATTCTACTGCCTATTTTAATTTGGCTTTAACTAAATATAAACAGCGTGCCTACGCCGAAGCCATCAAAAATTTTGACGTTGTAACTAAAATGCCTTCTTTTTATATGGGAGCTGCATTTTACTATAAATCAATTTCACAACTCAACCTAGGACAAACTGAAGACGCAATCAAAACCGCAAAACAATACAAACATGCAAATTTTTTT
Source organism: Pseudobdellovibrionaceae bacterium (assembly GCA_043767965.1). Classification (GTDB taxonomy): domain Bacteria; phylum Bdellovibrionota; class Bdellovibrionia; order Bdellovibrionales; family Bdellovibrionaceae; genus Pseudobdellovibrio. Next base: position 3,277 of record JAYVKY010000275.1, on the reverse strand, counting down.
TATAAACCGTTACAATCGCTAGTTGAAGCAATTGAAGCCGGATCAGACGAGCAATTTGAAAAAGCAAGACTTGCAGCCGCAGACGGTAATTACGAGTTATGTCTACTGGAAATAAATCAGTCTGTTTTTACGGATACTAACAGTGGTCGAGAACTGATTACGAAGTGTATTGTAGAATTAAAACGCGCATTTCCAAAGGGTGGCTCCCGCGCTCAAGTGGATAAAAATTATTACAAACTGTATTTAGATACCATTATCAGCCAAAGTGATAATATTTATCAAAAAAATAAAAATACTCTTAAAAAGGCTGTTTACTTTACCGAAATCGGCGGCGAATACCTATATAAAAGTAAAGTAGATATCGGGATTGGTTTTAATTATAATATTGTTAATGCCGTCGACCTGGATCGCTTTAAGGTAGAAAATTATAATTTTCATATTCCAATTTATTATAGATCAAATCTTGATTATTTTGGCGCGACGCTTTTTTCAGATCTAAATAAAAATGCAGACCAGAATTCTTATTCAGATTCTGGGATTTCTTTATTTTACTCACATTTAGATAAAAAAAATTATCGGGTGGGTTTGCAGGGGTCCGCGGCTAAGAGAACAGCCTTGGCTAATAATTTTGATTACAAAACTGGCGCCATTAACTCTATCAGGTTATTTGCTTCATGTTTTATTGATGATTTAAGTATTTCGGGCAGCGTGGCTTTCGACGAAAACCTTTCCGGTGACATTCCAATGGGGTCTTTTATACTTCCCTATGCGAACGAAGTAATAACTTACGGTGTTGAAATTTCATACGACTTCGACAAATTTTCCGTCTTAAAATTAAAATACAATTTGGCTGATAAACATTATATGCACATCGTCTCGCCCAACAACACAGAGCGCAAGGACAGGTTAACTCGCACCATTCTGACTTACCATTATATATTTAGTAAAAATATTAAAACCTTTCTGCAGCAAAGTTTCATAAATAATGATTCTAATTACGATGAAAATGAATTTATTAACAAAAACTATAATGAAAATATAACAGCTGTCGGTTTGTCATTAATAACCTATTAATAGAAAGGTAGATGTGAAAAAAATAATTTTGTTAATATTATTTATTTGCCATTTAAATTCTCAAGCCAGCGCGGTTGTTCTGTTTTTAGCTCGCACGGAGGATCCGAAAAGAGCTGAAGAGATATGGGTATCGAATGAAACTGCTAATAAGGCTTTTTTACAAAGGCGCAGAGCCGAGCTGAAAAAAAAACATGCCCTTAAAAAGGTAAATCTTGAGGCTGTAATAGCTAAGAAAGATGTTATTAGCAGTAAAAGCCCACAGACTGAATCTTTGCTTTCTGATTCACCAATTACCACAGAAGGAGATGCTCGAGCTCGTGAAAGTAAAGAGATCGAGACTCATTGAGAGGCACCTGAAAATCAGAATGGTAGGAAGTGCTTCCCGCGATCAAGCACGAAGATAAATGCCGATTGTAAGATAAAATAATAAATGCACAGCAAAAGACATCGATAGGCCGTAACGGTATTTGAGAATGCAATACGAAAAAATCAGGCCGGCAAACATGCTGGGGATAATAAAATAAAATGCATAAAGAGGGCTCAAACTGAAGATCAGAGGCAGATGAACTGCAAAAAAACAGAGACTGAAAAATATCAAAGCCCGCTCGTCTGACTGCTGATCTTCTTTTAATTTTTTCAGTACACCGAAAATAAACACTTGCTGAAATGAAACATCGCAAATTTTTGTAATGACGGTTTCTATTTGAAAAAGGGGAAAATAAAATTTCGACAAGATTATTTTTTTTGCGGCTTCTGGGTTGAGCTGAAAAAAGGCATTAATGAAAAGACAGGCTAAAATCAGGGCCGAAGAGATCAGAATTATAAAAATAAATTGCCGGTGGAGTGGTGCCTTATGGGACAACATGTTGTTTAATTTGTAATAATAGCCGCCGAGTAAAGCGAAGGTAAGAAAATAGGCCGATGTGATATAAAACCTATTGAGCTGATCGGCTCCGAAGTCGGGTAAAATGTAAACCGAACCCCCGGCCACTAAAAGCCACAAAACACTCCAGACAATTAAGATGGAAAGAGTTTTGGAGGTTTGAAGCTGTTCCAAAAAATCACCTCAGATTGTATTCGGGTCGGAACCGTTGGAATTAATCCAAGTACATAAAAAGATTAACTATTTGAGTATGATAAGCAAGCAATTTCTGACTTGTATACTCAGCTCTACAATAAAGGCCTCTCATTGGCTGATATTTCAAAGCAGACTGGTAAAGCCAAATCAGTCATCCGCGACAATTTAGTCAAGGCCGGGGTTGAGCTGCGCAACAAGGTCGGTCGAATTGTACCTGATCCAAAAGAGTATGAGAATCTCATGCTGATCGGCCTAAATTCAGATTTGGGTTAGCTTAATTCAACAAGATCAGCATGAATGTTGAGCCGGAATTCTTCAGAAATTGAACTAAGATCAACAAGATCAACCTTAAAAGGTAAATCAGAAGATGAAAGTTCTTCTAAAGCTTTGGTCAGGTCGGACACATCAAGTTTGCCGGCGCTTTGAATAGCAATATCCAAATCAGAAAAAGCCTTTAAATTTTTATTATTGGCTCTTGATCCAAAAACAAAATATTTTTCATTTTTAAAATATTTTTTTAAGATACTTAAGACTATTTTTTTTTGATTTTCATCAATACTTATGTGCTTCATCTGATTGTTATCTGCTGATTGCGGCTAAAAGAAATTGAGCTTCAATCAGCAGATCCTGAGCTTTCGAATAGACTTGTTCAGCTTTCAACTTGTCATAGGCGTGCGACGAAATATTTCTTAATCTTCTGAACTCAAACCAAAGTTCAGGGGTTTTGACATAACCGCGTTGCGCGCCTTCGCGGATTAAGTCTTTAAATTCAAACTCGTCTATAATTTGGGGATTAGGGTGAACTTGTTCAAGTTTTCTCTGTAAGTACTTCCAAGCAAGCTCATAAGTATATTCAAAGCATTGCACGCTTGAGTTTCTGAACTGTTCAAATAAGTTGATATCTTTTGCCAGATCTGAGGTTGCGTATGTAAGTGCTTTTTCCAGCTGTTTGGTTGCGCTTTCAAGAGATGAAAAATCTAAGTTCAAAAGGGCTCCAAATTAAAAGAAAATTTGGTAGTGAGAGCCGGACTTGAACCGGCGACCTATGGATTATGATTCCATTGCTCTAACCAGCTGAGCTACCCCACCACGGTTTCTGGAGCTTAGATTAATAATGAGAGGCTC